>CAJOMK010000037.1 GCA_905235495.1 uncultured Methanobrevibacter sp. | reverse complement strand
ATCAAATAATCCCATGTCTTTACTTCATTATTGAAATGTGTCCAGCTTACACCTGAGTCCTTGACATTGATATCCCTTCCCAATTTTTTAAGTGGAGTTCCATGCCATGTTTGCAGATAAATTATATCCTCTCTTTCATCGATGATTTTCATAAATGTTGCATTGTTTACTTTGTATTTGGAAGAAGCCAGATATTTGTAATATTCCTCTTCATCATCATTTACAAGAATTGGGGATCCTGGAATCATATCCTTTGCTTTGGAATCTTCATCCTTGAAAGACCACACGAATTTAAACTTCTTGTCATATCCCAATTCCAAAAGCTTTTCATATATGTATTTAGGGCTGTTATTGTACTTTCCATGGAAACTTTCAAAGAAAACCAAATTTTCATCAATATGAGTCTTTTCTTTAAAGATTTCATATTTGTCTAAATTCTCTGCTTTTTTAATGAATGTTTTACAAAGCTCTTCACTTAGAATGTAAAATCCTAATTCACGATTTTTTGTAGAAAACAATAAAAGATAAATATCATTGCCATCAATTGGCATATCCTTAATTTTAAGCTTTTCAATATAATAATCTGCTTCCTTTTCAAAACTAGCTAGCTTATTTGAATGAAGCATATCACTATCGATTGTTTCTTCATCATTTTTGAGAATTAATTTTAAAAACCATGGAGCTAGGGATTCTAAATTCTTCAACTCATCAGATACATGATTTGAAATTATTTTGAAGTTAAATTTATAAAATTCACCATCTTCTTCCCATTCACATGGAAATATGAAGGAATCTGCCTGATTTTTTTCACCACATACTTCAATCTTATTGAATTCAAGATTCTTTTGAATTTTCATCTTTCCATAGAATCTTAAATATTCATCATTCTTTTCAATGGATTCCAAATAGCTTTTTAATATTCCTTCCCTTTTAATAAATGAAAGTTTTTTATTCACTGTAGGATAAGTTTCCAATATAAATTTGTTTTCACCATCTATTAGAGATTTTTCTTCGTGCTGCTTTAGGAATTTTGATCTTATTTGCATTGTTTTTTTGCAAGTCTAAACCTTAAATAAACATCAATAGCTCCATATTTCAAATCTTTCACCTCTCCTCCAAATTTTTTTAAAAAAGGAATGCTTTTAGAATTTTCATTTTCAATTAACTCAAATATCAATGAATTTCACTTTCCTTCAGTTCAATATCATACATTTCATCAAGCTTTTCAGCACTAATGTATGATTTTAAAATTTTTTTCAACATTATCAACATCCTTTAAAATGTTTTTTAATTTATTTAACAGTTTGATAGCTTTGTTTAAGATATCTGTATTTATTTAGTTCTTATTTTAAGACCTTTTTTGGTTTTGTAAATTTCAATGTTTGGGCTTATGATATTTTTTAATGATATCTTTTTAAAGTCCTTGATAAAGGCAGGGTTTAATTTCTTGTCATTCCTCATCCTTCCTTTATTGTCAAAGCTAATGATATTGAAAGTATAAGTGGAGCTTTTATCCAAGAAAAATTTCCATTTCAGTTCAAATGCTGTTTTCTCTTCATTCAATTTCATATAAGTTTTTTCACTTGTAAGATCATTCATTATATATATTTTTGGAATTCTCACTAGCTCTTTTCCTTTTGGCACCAATAATCTAATTTCTTCCCTAGTGCATTCCACTTCAAGTTCTTTATTCAATTTTTCAGTGGTTACTATAAGATTGCCTCTTTCAGTATCGATTACCTGAAGGTTCTTATTTTTATTGTCTATTTTACCAATTGAATCTTTTTTGATTCTGAAATCATTAGCTACTCTCTCTTCATGTTTTGATTTGATGAATACCTCATACAATTCAAACATAGCCAAATCACTTATTGGAATCTCTGCTCTATACAGGTTTTCATCACCTTCCATCCTTTCAAATTTATAGTAAAGAATGTTATCTTCAAAGACATCGTAAGGGCGGGTTTTACCTTTCAAAACAATGTATCCCTCTTCCAATGGGAAATATTTTGGAATTTGAATATTGTTGAATATTATGGAGTCACCATTGGATACAATCTCTCCAATATTTACGAATTTATCTTTCAAGAAATGCAATTCGAAGAGTTCATCAGGGATATTTACGCTTTCATCTCTGAAATAAGGAAGTTTCCAATATGTCTTTCCATTTTCATTGAGGACTTCCTTTTCTTCCCCTAGCTTCAATTCCAGTAATTTCTTCAATTCAGCTCTCTTTTGGTTCTTGATCAAGTAAAGGTAAATATTATAGATGTCGTCTGCATTGTTTTCATATATGTTTTCCACGTTTTTGCCGGCTTTTTCAAAGAAATCATTCACCCTATTGAAAATAATGTCTTCAAACTCTTCATCATTCAGCATACCATATATTGGCAAAAGTATCCTTCTCAATATGATCTTGATGTAATCTGGGTAATGGTTTATAATCTCATCCAAGTTCATATCATATGAATCCAATCTGTTAATGTAGTTGTCTAGCTTTTCCCTTTTCATGCTCAATGAAGTTTGGTGTCTTCTCCATAGGTAAACACAATCAGGGATTATTGAAATTTTCTTTGCATGTATGTATGCTCTATGAGAGAACAACCTGTCTGCATAGATCATTCCAATAGGCAATTTAATGTCGTTATCAACTAATAGCTTTCTTCTAATAATTTTATTCCAGTAAAATGCATCATGGAACAATAGAGGAAATTCATTAATATCGTTAATGACAATTTCTTCTTCCCATCCTATATTGTCATGATAATTCATTTCCTTCTGATAATTTCCAACAATGAAATTGGCTTTTCCAACTGAAATGTCCGCATCATTTTCCTTTGCCTTTACATATAACTTTTCATATGCCTCTACAGGGATTATGTCGTCATTGTCCACTAAAATCACATACTCCCCTTTTGCAAGTTGAATACCTAAATTAGCATTTGTAGCCAATCCTTCATTGATTTCCTTATCGATTACCTTTACATTGTCATAATCTCTTTCAAATTCTCTGCAAATGCTTAAACTGTCATCTGTACTGACGTCGTTGATTAATATTATTTCCAATCCATCCAATGTTTGATTAACTAAAGATTCTAAACATCTTCTTAAGTATGGCATACCATTATAAACAAGTACAACTGCAGTAAGTTTATATTCGTATTCTTCTCCACTCATTTTTTCACATCCTTAAATACAATGTCTACAACATCTTCAGCACTGGTTCCATGACCTAAATTACAGAATTTATCATAAAATATTTCATATTTGCCTTTATATTCTTCACTTATCTTATCAATGTTCTTTATGCTGTCAATCAAGTCTTGATTTGTGTATATTTCAGGGCCTGGAAGATTTTCCTGCACTTCAGCATACAATCCTCTAAATTCTGAATATGTTTTAATATCCGGAACAAAGAATAATATAGGCTTTTTGCTATGTGCGTAATCGAAGAATACAGAGGAATAATCTGTAATGAGGATATCTGAGATTAAATATAAATCTGCAATATCGTTATAATCGGATAAATCTATTATGAAGTCTTTCATTTCTTCTTCAATTTCCAGATCTTTTGAAAGAATATAATGCAACCTTACAATGAGAACATAGTCTTCACAAAGGCTTTCATAAAATGCCTTAAAATCCATCAATAAGTTAAACATTTTTTGCTTTTCGCTATCCTCTTCATAATCTCTATAGGTTGGAGCATAAAGAATGATTTTTTTATCTTTAGGGATATCAAGGTTTTTTCTAAGTTCTTTTATCTTCTTTTCATTATTCTGATAGAATATATCGTTTGCAGGATAGCCTTTGTTTATAATGGTTCCATCATATTTAAACGCTCTTTTAAATACATCTTTTGAAAAGTCATTTGGAGATAATAGGTAATTCCAAGTGCCTGATTCCAATAAAACTCTTCCTTTATTGATTTTCTTACTGTTGGTCTCAATATCCTCTCCCATACGTTTGTAGGGAGTTCCGTGTGTGGTTTGAAGATAAACCGTTTCGTCATTTTCTTTAAGTATAGGAAAACTGATGTTTGTTATCCAGTATTGAGAATCCTTTAACAGGTTTTCATAATTTCTAGAATCTCTATCTGTAATGATCGGATTTCCAGGAAGCTCCAAATCCCCTGCATATGACCATATGAAATCAAGGTATTTGTCATAACCCAATTCCAGCAATTTTTCGTATATGTATCTTGGTTGGCCAGAGTAAGATTTTCCATGGAAACTTTCAAAGAAAACCCATTTTTTATTTTCTAAAGTGGAGAAATGTTCCAACAGCCTTTTCTCATTTCTCATTATTTTATTGATATCCTTTTTGTTTAAGATTTCAAATAAAATATTGGAGTCAGAGCCTACACAAAGCAAAGAACAGTATTCAGATTCATCTGAATCTATTTTTCCTTCTTTAGATACACCTTCTTCTCCTCCTTCACTCTCTTCTTTAGGTACAGCTTTTCCTTCAGTGAGAGATTCTTGCAATGGCTTATAGTTTTCAATGTAATCTAAATATTTATTATCCACTTCATCTATTTTTATGTTTTTGGCTTTGATTTTGTTACTGTTTAGGATAATATCATTGTTTTTTAATCGAATGCGGGGATAATGTCTGTTTCCAATATCCTCTTCATTTATTTCAAAATCGATTTTTGCATCAAATTTAGTTATGTTACCTTCTTTTTCATAGTTGCACGGTATGATTTTTCTTTGACTAGCCAATGCAATCAATATTTCAACTGAATTGAAATCCAGGTCTTCGCATGTTTCAATTTCACCATTTATTAGAACCTTATTGTTTTCCGTTTTCAATTCAGTCGCCTTTGCTACAAATTTAGTTGGCCTATATTTGAAAGCAAGATTAAAGTATTTGCTTTGAAGAGATTCCAGGGCATATTGATTCTTTTTATCAAATATTATTTTGTTGCTGTTTTGGAATACGAATTTAATCCTTTGAATGAATATCTTGTTCATCACTATTACTTTGACAAAAACATTGAAATTACCGGTTTCATCAATTTCATTCAATTCATCAAGAGTAATGACTGCTTTTGAAGATTTTATTTCCTTTGATATTCTTTTTCCAGTTTTCCCATGTTTAAAAATCAAATAGCTTGTTGAAAATGGAATTCCTTTTTTCAAATTGAAGATAAATCTATCTTCATCCTCTTCAATTAGGAAATACATTTTATGTGTAAGTTTATTGATTTGAAATAATATTTTATCTTTCAAGTTTTCACCAACTAGTCAGATAGGTATAAATATAAATTTAAATTTTAATTATTCTTTTTAATTTTTTAGATTGTTGATTTTAGGGTTAAATTAAAACCCCTAGGTTTTTTTTTAAAATTATTAGCCAATTATTCAAGCCTATTTATTCCAAATTTTCTTAACAATGCGTTTAGATGAGTTTCCATCATCGATATAGCAGAATCTATTATAGAATTCTTCATATTTTTCACTATACTCTTCATTAAGCTTATCAATGTTAGTTATGGTATTGATAATGTCATCAGTTGTAAACAATAGAGGGCCTGGGACATCTTCACGAATATCAATATAGAATCCTCTAAGCACATTTTCGTATCTATCCAAGTCATATGTGTAGAATAGGATAGGCTTTTTAAGATTTGCAAAGTCAAAGAATACACTTGAGTAATCGGTTATCAGGATATCGCTTATCAAATACAATTCTGCAATATCATTGTATTTGCTTACATCAAATGTAAATCCTTCATAATTGGATAAGTCCAACTGATCTGCTATGAAATAATGTGTTTTTATTAAGAGTACATATTCATCACCTAAGGATTCCTTTAATCTATCCAAATCAAATTGCAGCTTAAATTCTACTCCGCCTGTTTTATAGAATTCATCATCTCTCCATGTAGGAGCATATAGAATTACTTTTTTATCTTCTGGGAGATTCAAGTCTTTTTTAATCTGGTCTATTTTGCTGGAATCTGCATTGTGTAGGATATCATTACGAGGGTAACCCTCTTCCAATATTTCCCCTTCATAGGTAAATGAACTTCTTAATATGTCTGTAACATATTTGCTTGGAGAAATCAAATAATCCCATTGCTTTCCAACCCTTCGGTAAAGCTTTTTGGTGTTTGGGTCCTTAGCATATGTATTTTCAATGTCAAAGCCTAATTTTTTAAGGGGTGTTCCATGCCATGTGGAAACAATCAACTGATTTTTTTTCTTATTTAGTCTTAATGCTTGTCTACCATTTATTACCCAATATTTAGACCTTGCTACTTCTTTATAAAAATCAAGTGAAAATCTTTTTACGATTTTAGGGTTTCCAAGGATTTTAAAGCTTTTATCATTCATCACCCATACGAATTTAAAATCATCCTTGAAATTTTCATACATGTATTCATAAAGGTATCTTGGACTGTCTGCATAGAATTTTCCTCCGAAACTTTCAAAGATGACTTGATTTTCATTAACATCCTTTTTATTGTAATAGCTACGATATATGTGCAATTTAAATGCATCAGTTGATTTTGTAATCTTTTTAAGCTTGTCACGCCATAATCTTAAATTAATGAGTGATTTTAAGATTTTAATCTTATTGTTCTGTAAGGCTTTCACTTCCTGTTTTTGCATAAAGCTTAATTTATCAGTATTGAATCCTTTTGAAATACTTTGCATTTCTCTAAAGTATCTTGCTCTCCATTTTTTAGGGCCATTTTTAAATTTTGGGGCAAAATTCTTATAGTAATAGTTAAAGTAATTGTCTGCCATTGCAAATTTTAATATTTTGTATTTTTCTTTGCTTTCTTCCTTTTCATACTTTTCTAAAGCAGAGTAGAGTCTTTTATATTCATCGACATACTCAAGGAATTTATTAGGTCTTGATTCTTGATTGAGGGATGTCAAATGGATTGGATCGTCTCTAGCTCTTTTTGCATAAAGGGACTCTTCAACACCTACAAAGCTATTGAGTTTTGGCATGCATTCTATAAAAAGGTCATAGTCGCTATGGTACCTTTTTTCCTCATCAAATCTAAATTCATTGATTTTTTCTCTTTTTATCAATGCATGCAATACGGAGGAAACTTCTTGCTTGTTTGTTTTTGTACCTACAAGCAATTTCATTGAATATTCCATATCTGTTAAACTGTTCTTTTTAAAGGGACTTCTATTTGCCTTTTCAAGCTCTTCATCAAAGCGATCTCTGATGAATGGAGTTGAAATTCTTTCCCCATTTATAAAATCAGCATCGGTTTCATGAGCCACATCTATTAATTTTTTTAATCCGTCAGAATAAATATAATCATCGCTATCAATGAAATAGATGTATTTACCATTGCTCATTGCTAATCCTTCGTTTCTAGCTTTTGAAACATTCATCTCTTTTTCAAATTCCTTGATAATTATATTGAGTTGTTTTTGATAGTCATTTAATAAATCGCTTAAGTCTTCTTCAACACCATTTAAAATAAGAATAATCTCGCTATCTTCTAAATTTTGCTCGATTAAACTATCTAAACAGTCAATTAAATAACGTTTGCTTTTATTAAATGGAATTATTAGGCTAATAAATGTCATTATCTCACTATTTCCCTTCTAATCCCTATTAAATCACGGGCATATTATTATTCACTTAAACTAACTCTTTCGAATTTTTCTGGTGCTAAAATGGATTTTGTAGCGTCCACACCTACTTTGGTAGTTGTTCCATCAATTTCAGAAGCTTTAGGATCCAATGATGAGCCTCTTGCCTTAGGTACGATGATGATGTCGTCATCACCTTTAACTCTTGTAGCTATTGCATATTCAATGTCTTGAGGATCGAATATGTCTACATCCTCATCCACTACAACAACATGCTTTAGGGATGGGTGTGCAGCAAGTGCAGCCATAATGATGTTCTTTCCGTCTCCTTCTGTTTGCTTTTTGATTGAAACTGCAGCATGCAACCAGCAGCAACCACCTTCAGTAAGCACAACATTCTGTACTGTAGGAACGGTGTTCTTTACAGCATTGAATATTCTTGGTTCCTGCGGCATTCCTTGAAGCAATTTGTGCTCAAATCCAGCAGGCAATATAGCATGGTACATAGGATTTTCCTTTTTGATGTACATTTTGCTTAATTTTATTACAGGTTCTTCCCTTACGTAATCATAAGTGTCTGTCAAGTCTACAAATGGACCTTCAGGAGCGGTTTCATCTATCAATATCTTTCCTTCAAAGATGATGTCAGCTTCAGGAACCTTTATTCCGTTTTTACAGGTTACTAATTCCAATTCACCATTTTTGAATCTGTTTGCAACTTCCATTTCATCAACATCAATTGGTATTGAAGTGGTACATGCAAGAAGGATGGATGGTTCCATTCCAATAGCTATTGAAATGTCCAAGTCCTTGCCCATTTCCTTTGCCTTTTGGAAGTAGGTGTATAGGTTTCTTGGTACGATACGGATAGCCAATTTGTTCTTTTCAAGAACCAACATTCTGTGAATTGAAGCATTTTGAACTCCAGTGACAGGATTCTTTGCAAATACTACTCCTGCAGTGATATATGCTCCACCGTCACGTTTATAGTGAGTTAGGATAGGGATCTTGTCTAAATCCACTCTTTTGCTGTTGTATTCTTCATTCAAATCAATGAATTTGGTTACAGGAGTTGGATTGTTCATTCCATCTATAATCTTATAAAGCATCTCATCAACCTGACATCCAAGGGAATCAGCTATCTTTTCTCTTGTATTACATATTCCAGATACTACTGGAATGTCATGGCCCTTGACATTATTTAGGATAACTGTATCCTTAGGGTATTTTCTTAAAACTTTAGCAACCTCGTACTTTGGGTCCAATTCATCTTCAATTTGAATAATGTTCTTTACCATAATAATCACGATTTC
>CAJOMK010000036.1 GCA_905235495.1 uncultured Methanobrevibacter sp. | reverse complement strand
CCTGAATGGGTACCTGGTGGATACACCCCTGCAGCTCCATTCTTCCACTTAACTCGTATGGTGCACATGGTAGATGCATGTACTAACTGTGGTCAATGTTCTGAAGTATGTCCTTGTGAAATTCCAGTATCCAAAGTATGGGCTAATGTAAACCAAAAAGTCAGAGACGTCTTCGGTTACTACAGTGGTGTGGACAACGAAGCTCCATTACCATTCACTGAATTTGGTCCTAAATCCTACAAACAATACTAGGATTGAAGATTCAAATCAAAATGGTTTAAACACAATTAGAATAAATTTTAGTTGTTGTAAAACTTTGTAATGAGCATTTTGCTTATTATATTTGTTTTACAATTTTCTATTTTTATTCTCCTTTTTAATTAAATAATTTTTAAAATAGTCACCTCTTATTCACTTATTTCCATGAAAAACTATTTTTTAAATTATTTTAATTAAAATTTTTTTATTTTTAAATTTAATTTATTTAATAATTTATTTAATCATAATTTAATTTATTTAATAATTTATTTAATCATAATTTAATTTATTTAATCATAATTTAATTTATTAATAATAATTTAATTTATATAATCTATTATCATAATCTAATTTCAATCTATTTTTTATGGGGAATTGTAATTTAATAGAAAATTTTATCTCTCATTAATTGACAAATCTTTATTCAGATAAATTAAATTTAAGAATAAATATGATATTAAAAATTTAATCAACAAATATTATCAAGCAATCATTATCAAGCGATCATTAATTGTGGTGTAAAAATGAGAATTATTTCAATTGTAGGTTTAAAGAACACTGGCAAAACTTCACTTACAAGCAAGGTCATTAAGGAATTAACCAATAGAGATTTTAATGTGGCAAGCATTAAGCATTCTCATCACCGAATGGAAATGGATTATGAAGGAACAGACACCTATAAGCAAATGGAATCAGGTTCTGATTTTGTTGTAGGAATTGGAGGAAGAACCTACTTCAATATAAATGAAAGGCTTGATTTAGAACGTATTCTATTCTTAATAAAACTTATAGAAAATCCTGATTTTGTAGTTATAGAAGGATTTAAGACTTATCCTTATGCCAAAATAGCAACCTGTGAAGAGGTCAAGGATGAGTACACCATTAAGGTAGTGAATTCATTTGAAATCACTGATGATGAGCTATTGGAATTGGTTGACCTTGTAGAAGAGAGATCCTATGATATTTTGGAAACATTGTTTGTCAATGAATGCGGATATAATGATGCAAGCATTATAGGTCAGGCTTTTGCACAAGGAAAACTGGATTACAATCCAGAAACTCAAGCTGAAGTCAATCTATCCATTGATGGGGCGAATATTGGATTAAACAGATTTGTCAGCGATTATCTCAAGCAAACCATATTGGGAATATTGACTCCACTTAAGATCAAGGAATATGGGGTAGAAAACTTTGATGATATTGACATAACAATTAAAAATAAAAAAGATTAAAATAAATATTATAAATTATTTTTTAGAATAGTTTTAGGTGATTTAATGAGCGATGATAAGGATTTTGAAAATAAAGTTAATTTATCAATCAATGGAAATGATATTGAATTAAATAAGTTCACTGATGATATAATCAAGGAAACTATTCTGGGATTATTGAAAGCAATTAAAACTTCTGAATATGGTGTAGATGAAGTTAAAAAGGTTGAAATTACAATTGATAATGAATAATTTTTATATTGTTCTAAATTTATTTTAATAAACTATAGTTTTATTTTTTATTAATTTTTTAAATTTTTATCATTGATAATTTTTCTTTTGGGGTTTAGGGATGAAGGATAAAGTAAGGGATGATTATGAAAGACCAATTATTTCATTGAGGATTTCCATCACTAATCGTTGCAATGTAGATTGCATATATTGTCACCACGATGGGATGTTAGAGTCTTCATCAGAAATGACTCCAGATGAAATTTATGAAATCTGCAGAATTGCAAAGAAATTAGGTGTTGAGAAAATACGTTTGTCTGGAGGCGAACCTTTAGTCAGGCCAGACATAGTTGAAATTGTTGAGAAGATAAATTCACTTGATTTCAAGGACATTTCAATAACTACCAACGGTATAAATTTAGACAAATTTGCCAAACCATTATACGATGCAGGATTAGACAGAGTTAATGTTAGTTTAGACACACTTAATGAAGAAACCTATCAAATGATTGTAGGGAAAAACGTTTTAAGCAGAGTTAAAGATGGGATTGTTGAATCTTGTTCAGTTGGTCTATATCCAGTTAAGATAAATATGGTAGTTATGAATGATATCAATAATAATGATATTTTTGACATGTCTGAATTTTCTAAAGAACATGGTGTCATACTTCAACTCATTGAAATCATTGAGTCTGAAAGTTGTGATGGCAATGACTTCAACTCAAAGTATCATTACCCATTGGCGGAGTTTGAAAAACACCTTGCCGAAATTGCTGATGAGATCAAGGTAAGGGAATTTATGCAGGATAGGAAGAAATATTTCATTGATGGAGGAGAAATAGAAGTTGTTCATCCTGTAGACAATACCAATTTCTGCAAAAATTGTACAAGGCTCAGAATCACTCCAGAAGGAAAGATCAAACCTTGTCTCCTTAGAAATGACAATCTTGTCGATTTGATTGGGTGTATTAGAGAGGGGGTGTCTGATGAAGAGATTGTAGACATATTCCTTGAGGGAATCCATAATCGGGAACCTTTCTATAAGGAAGAAGATACTTAAACTTAAAAATTATTTAATAAAAATAATTTACTAAAAAATTGAGGAAAACTATGACTGATAATATAGGGTTGAATGGATAGATTTTATACGTGCAGTTGCAATATTGACTGTTCTATATATTCATGCAACTGATGGGATCTATATCATTTCTTCAGATGCAATAATGAATTATGCCATATATTCTAGAATATTCCAGTTTGCTTCACTATTCATTGGACGTATAGGTGTTCCATTCTTCTTGATGATAACAGGGTACCTACTGCTTGGTAGGCCATATGATGATGAACGTATTAAGAATTTTTGGAATAACAATTGTAAGAAACTGGTCATCATTACAATTATTTGGGCAGTTATCTATGCAGTTAGCCTGCAGATTGTTACAGTTGGAAGCGGACAGGTGAACTATGCTGAAGCAGGAGCATTGTTCTTTAGCCATATGTGGTATATGCCGATTATTGGAATGTATCTTTCAATGCCTTTTGTTTCAAATGTAGTGGAACATTTCAGTCCAAGAACAATCAATCAGGCTACAATCGTATTTGCATTTTTAGGATTCCTGTTGCCTTTTATCACACTTGTATTGGATATGCATGGAATTCATAATGTCACTATCCAATATTGTCTTGGATTCAGTGGTGGAATTTATGGAATTTATATAATTCTTGGATATTTGGTTAAAAAGGGATTATTTAAGAAGTATTCATCAGCGAATATGGGGCTGCTTGCTATTGTATCATTCATAATATGTCTCTGGTTCCAATACTACTCATATATTAGAGGATACAGTTTCTTCCTATGGTATGAATTCCAATTCATTTTAACTGGATCATTCGCATTGTTTGAGTTATGTTCAAGAATGAAAAAAGTTAGGGCGTTGCCATTTGTAAGTTTCTTATCAAAATACTCATTTGCAGTGTTTTTAGTGCATAACTTATTCAGATTGCCATTGCTTTCATTGGTTGTTCAATTACCATATACGGAACCTGTAAAGGCAATTATCCTTTGGATTTTATTGATTATCTTCAGCTATGCTGCTGTGGTGGTTATTTATAGAATCCCAAGATTCGGAAAATATATTTTATATATGAGATAATTGATTTATCTCATTTTTTTATTTTATTTGATTCTTCATTGACTCATTATTTTTTTCTTAATATTTTTAATTGGGAGGTTACCCGAGAGGCCAAAGGGGTTGGGTTCAGGGCCCAATGCATTAGTTGCTTCGCGAGTTCGAGTCTCGCATCTCCCATTTCTTATCTTTTTTTTAATCAATCTTCCAATTCTTCTTTAATGATTTTAAATGCAGCTCTTGCTTCTGGAGAAGGGAACAATGGATAAATATGGAACATTCCTTCACTAACTACAAATTTGACATCTACGCCATCTTCTTCGAGTTTTTCAACATAGGAAACGATGTCCTTATGGAATATTTCATTATCTCCAGCAAAGATAAGCATTTTAGCCAAATCCTTATTGTCTCCAAAGGTTAACTCTTCAACGAGTGTAAATAACCCTTCAAAGAATTTTAGCCAAATCCTTATTGTCTCCAAAGGTAGGACTTACCCTATAGTCATCAAGACTCCAATCTCCTGCCCAAGATTTTTCCATTTCCCTTAGGCCAACTTCTCCTAAGATTGGATCGCTTTCATTCTTATATGGGGGGGTTGCTCATTCCAATATCGACCCATGGGGAAAATACAATGATTTCATCAGGTTGGGATAAATCAATGGTTTTGATGTATTGGCAAAATGACAATACAAATCCCCCTCCTGCTGAATCTCCCATCATAACAATATTGCTTCTGCTTGAGATTAAATCCTTATAAAAATCAGTCATGAGATTGAATGTTTCTTTTGCAGAATGCTTTGGAGCAAGAGGATAAACAGGTGCAAGAACATATGCGTCTAATTTACGTGATAGCAGATAACAGTATAAGAAGTGCTGATTATTGATTTCACCTATGTAGGCGCCTCCATGAATACTATTGTATTTTTTGCATTTTCATCTCCGAAGCTAAAAACTTGTATGCCATTTGAATCAATGCTTTTGAAAATGCTTTTGACTGGCTTGTCAGTGGATTGATCTTTGGATAAGAGCTCTTCAACTTTCTCTTTTGAATCCATATAATCATGTTTAGTGAAATTTAAAATAAGTTCTTCGATTTTTGCAATAAATGATTTTTTTGACATGTTATCTTCTAAATAAAATCATATTTTTGCTAAAATTTTTACATATATTAAGAATTTTGATTTTTAAGCTTAAGTTTTTTTACAATTTTAAAAGAAGAAGAAAGAGCAAAATGCTCTTTTTTTTTAAAAACTATTTTTAATTTTATTGTGATTCTTGGCAATCACCTTATTTTTATTTTAATTTTTTTGCTTGTGCCTTTATAGTATTTGTTTCCTGCAAACTTAATCGCTACAGTAAATTTGCCTTTAGCATTTAAGTTCTTAATATTAAATATTGACTGACCTTTGTTGTTGGTTTTGGCAGAATATGTTTTTCTTTTGACTTTCAATGTCAGTTTGACTTTTTTAATTGCCTTGTTTTTATTGTTTTTTAATGTCACAGCATATTTTTTAACTTTAACTTTACGTTTAAATGTTTTTGCTTTGGCTGATAATTTAGTTTTTGCCTTTTTCACTACAACTTTAGTGCTAACTGAAGATTTAATATAGTTATTGCTTCCTGCATAGCTTATTCTTGCAGTGTATGTTTTTGGAACCAAATTGCCAACAGCCACTTTAACTTGGCCATTTTTGTCAGTTGTGTACTTTTTAGTGCTGCTGCCTATTTTGACAGTTAGTTTATCACTTATTGCTTTTCCTTGGCTGTCCTTCAAAGTGATTACAAGATTCTTCTTAACATTGTATGTTGTGCTAACGGCTTTTGCAGTTATTTTTGTAGAGTCCTTTTTAACAGTCACTTTTGCTGTAGCGCTTGAAGATTCATAGTTCCTATTTCCAATGAATAAAATATTTGCAATATGGGTTCCTGCTTGCAAAGATTTTGTTCTAATCTTTATTTGTCCATTAGAATCTGTCATGTATATTCTAAGGCCATTTAGGTCAACAAAGACTGGGGAGTCACTTATTGGATTTCCTTTACTGTCCTTTAAGTTGATAACAAAGTCCTTATTTATATTGTAAGTTGAAGTGATGTTAGCTGCAGTCAAAAGGCTGTCCACCTTATTTACAGTCAATCTTGTAGTTTTATTCACAGGAAGATAAGATGGGCTTCCTTTATAGCTTACAAGAACATCATATGTTCCAGCAGACAAATCAATAGGGAGCTCAATAATGCCGTCATCATCAGTAACTGCATTGTATGTTCTATTTCCTATTCCTATTTCAACAGATGCATTTGAAATTGGATTTTGGCCATTTGTCAATTTGACAATAAACTTGCTGCCATCCAAATAATCAATAACCAAGTCTTCTGAAATGCTCATGCTTGAAGTTTTCATTTTAGATGCAATTATTGTATAGTTGCGCATTGTTTCCATGTATTTTGAATCCCCATAATAATATATGGTTGCATCATATCTCTTCAATTCAAATAAGTATGTTGAACAGTATCATCAATGATATCTTCGTTCCAATATTCATTTCCATCATAGATTCCAATTTTACCCATTGCATCATCATCTAATTTGAATCTGAGAATATGTCCATCAATATAGTAAATCCCAGTGTTTTCATCATAATAATCTGCAATAGGAGTAATATTGATATTCAGTTTATTGATCCAAACAAGTGATTTGCTTTGATATGTGACATCATTTGTTATGGAAACAAGATAATCGAAATTTTTGTCAGTTATTTCAACTGATGCAAAACCATTTTCATCAGTTATCGCAGTGATATTGCCCATAGGGATAAAGTAACCACGATCGTATAATTTAAATACGACTTCCGTGCCTGCGATTGGGTTTTTGTCCATGTCTAGCATGGTTGCATTGAATCTATTGCCTGGGCGAACATCATTTGAAATGATTGTATCTGTTGCATTAAATAGATAACTTGTTTGGATTTCGTAATACTGATGATTCTTTAATGTGATTGTCAAGGTTTTTTCTTCATCATATATATTTTCTGGGCTAGAATAAATGAATATTGCAGTTCCGTTTTCTATTGGAATGGTACTTGATTCTCCATAGAATATTTGAACCTCTCCTCTATCTATTTTATTTCCATAAAAGTCTGTTGCTGTTATAATGAATTTATAATTGTCTTGATAGATATTAAGTGATACCTTTTTTGCATCATAGATTTCAATAACTTCCAAACTGATATGTTTTGATTGTGTAGATGCGGAATTTACAATTCTAAGGTCATATTTGCTAGGCAATAGATTTAAGTCAAATCTTACATAACCTTCTTCATCGCTTTTAGCATAATACAGCTCTTCGTCAACATATAATGAAGCACCTCCAAACTTTATTGGATTTCCTTCATAATCAATGAGTTTAATGGTGACTTTAGTTGTATTATATAAGGAATCCTCAGTTATGATTGTATTTATTATGTCAACACTTAATGTAGCATTAGACCTAAAGTAATGAGGATCATTACACTCTAAATAAAGTTCCTGATGTCCTTCTCCCAATTGATAGACATTATATTTGCCTGTGTAAACCTTTGAATAAAATGTATCGTTAATATAGAGGTCAACTCCTTCATCAATTGGATTATCCAATCCGTCAAAAATTGTGAATTTCAGTTCATAACCTTCGATTCTAGCTTCAATTCTAGTTTCTTTGGTCATGTTTCTCTCGGAAATCTTCCAGCTGTAAATTCCATATTGTGATGTTATGATATTTTGAACATAAACAGTATAATTGCCTGGGTCCAAAGCATAATCAACAATGACTTTTCCCTCACTATCTGTCAATATATACGCATCAGTAACGAGACCCCATCTTCATCAAAAATCCTGAAATACATGTATTCTCTAGAAGCGGGAAGATAGTTCTTTGCTAAAAAGATAGTCTCAAATGTAAATTTATCAACGACATCATGTGCAATCAAGGTATTCTCTAAAGAGACAAAGTAGCTTGCATTGCCTGTATGCCCTTCATCATCTATGAAATCAATACGGATGTCTTGTGGGTATTCTTCATATGGAAAAGCAAAAAGATTGAAATAAATGCCTGCTCTTCCATAAAGGATTCCTTTCATTGAGTATCCCTCTTTGGAAGTGACAGTGAAATTACCCTCGGTTATGTTATTGCCGTCACTGTCAACGGCATTGATGTATAAAAAGTTATTTTCTGGAATGATGTTGATGTGAATGTTTTCATTGCTTAGATTATTGGATTCGGAATCATCATTCAATATGCTTTCCATATCAGCATTGCCAGTTATTTCATTATTGTTGATTTCACCATCTAATTCTTCATCAAAATTCTCTGCAGTTTTAGCTTCATATGATGAATCCAAATCAGTTTCATCGATAATTTTTGTTTCATCTGTACTGATATGATCGCTATTATCTTCTAAAATAAGTTCTTCTCTTGCTGCATTTGAAACATCTTCATCGATACTTTCTTCCATAATTAGTTTTTCATTTGCATTTATGCTAAAGATATCATTAGGATCATCTGTAGCACTAACTGCAAAAATGCTGATTAAACTAATAAGTAATATTAGCATAATGCAGAAATATTTTCTGTAATTCATAGTTTTCCCCTAAAAAGTTTTAAGTCAGAATAATTTTTATTTGGATTAATATATATTATTATCTATTTTTTTTCAAATTACGTATCTTTTTGCTGAATTTTATTTAAAAATTCAATTATTTTATTTAAGTTTTTATAATATTTTTTTATTTTTTTTTAAAATTTCATCAAATTTTTTACTAAATTTTTAAAAAAATTTTTTTAATTTTTCATTGGTTCTTAATCATTAAAACATTTATGTGTACTTACTATAACCCCTTAATGTGTATTAACTACACATTTTTTTGTTTAGCCTAAATTTTTCAATTTTTTTTCAAAATTCGATGTTAAATTGCTTACATATTGGAGATATAATTTTAGTTTTATTTATAAATAAATTCTGTTTTTTATTTCTATTTAAAATAGTTATTTTATTCTAATTAAATAGTATTTTAGTTATTTTAATCAAAACAAAAATTATTATAATTTTTTTAATAAATTAAAAGTTTTTATATTATATTTTATTATTTAACTTATAATTTAATCTTTAAATTATTTTTATTTTTGTGTAATAACTACACAGTAATATATAAATCTTCCGGCTTGAGTCTAAGTATGTGCCCTTTATAAGTATTTATAATATATATTATAATGTACACATGGTGAATTTATGCCAAAACATATAGTATCTGGACTAAAATATTTAGAAAGTGTTGAACTTAGAAAAAAAGGTTTGTCTCAAAAGGAGATTTCAT
>CAJOMK010000035.1 GCA_905235495.1 uncultured Methanobrevibacter sp. | reverse complement strand
CTTAGAAAGCAACAATCAATATCATTATTATCACTAATGAAATAAAGAATACAATTGTTCCTTTTACTAAAATATCTGCGTCTTTATCTGCATAAATTACTAATCCATAGGATAAGAGCAATGCTATGATAAGCTCTCCGATTCCTAAGTGTCCTGTTGGGATTTTAGCTATTTTTCCAAAGATGAATCCAATCAAGTAGGAAATGATAACTGTTACTGCAACCATTACAATAGTATTTTGAAGGAGAGGCTTAATGATTTCTCCAATTGGTTTGCTTGGTTTTTCAGGAATATTGCTGCTATAATTGCTTAATGCATTACTTGTTGATGACATGAAGCTATGTCTGCTGCCATAGTCTGGACTTCCGCTATTTCCTAAATCTCTATTTCTTTGACTGAGAGAGTTGTTTGGTTTACTTGATAGGAATGACCTTCTGCTTTTCTTAGGAGCTTCCTGGTAGCGGTTTGCAAACAATGAACTTACTGGTCTAGAATAATTGTCCCTTGGAGTCTTGTTTAGGAATGCAGCACGATAGAGTTCATCATCATACTCATCGTAATGGCTTAATTCCAATCCGCCGACTTCATCCTCATAATATTCTATGTCTTCAGCGTATTCCTCATAGTCTTCATAAGAGTTTTGAAGCATATTATATGACCTGTCATCGTAATAGCTACTTGGGCCGCCATAGTTTGATGCATTGTCAATATAATCCCTGTTGACATCCCTATTATAGAATGAATCACTGTCAATATCAGCAACTCTGTCTGTTCTAGGATCCAATCTTGCTTTTGGTTCTTTATTTTTATTTGAATATTTTTTGGCTAAAGTAACAAGGTTGTTTCTGTCAATCAGTTTGATTTTTCTCTCTTGAGCATACCTTTTTGCTTGAGAAGAGAAACCGGAACTGGTTACAACAGCAACTTTAGATGCTTTAAGTTTCTTGCCAATGACTTCCATTTCTTTTAAAACATCGATTCCAACTTCCCAGTCTTTATCGTAGTTTTTGCATGCAACTACTAATCCAAAATCCCCCATTGAGGTTTGGAGAATTGCATAAATGTCTACAACCTGTTGGGATGTTTTAAAATTTTTGTAAACTTTAAAGCCAGAATCTTCAAGAACTTTAGCTATAAAATTCACTAATTGTGGTTTTTCCACGGTTTCACCTAATCTTAATTTTAATATAATATATTTATATAATTTTCTCAATATATAATTTTTATTAATTTTTTTTAAATATCCTCATAAAATTTATTAATTTTTCACACTTTCTTGATTTAATAAAAAATTTTATAATTAAGGTTAGCATATATATTAAAATAATAGAAAATAATCTAAACAAGTAGTTATTTTCAAGTCTGTAATTATTTTACTGATAATAATTTTAATTATAAAACTAAGGAATCGTTTATTATGAAATCTATTGGTCAATGTTACTTAGAATTTGTTAATAAAATCTTAACTGAAGGTAAGGAGACATATAAGGACAGTGATCATCATTTAAAAGAAAGTCTCGGTAACTATTATCTTATTGATGATCCATTGGATTTGAAATTCAGAGCAAAATATCAACACATGACTCCTGAATTGATGCTACAGGAAATCAAAAGCGGAAAATTTGATATTGATTCCTGCCCTATCAAGGGAGATGCATTGTATGAATATGTAAAATCATTTGAAATTAGGGATAATCAAGGTTTTGTCTACACATATCCTAACCGTATATTAGAGCATTTTGGTGTAGACCAATTTGAAACCATGAAACAGAGAATCTTAACTGCTACAGGAAGTAACCGTGCAGTTGCAGTTACAATCGACCCTGCATTGGATGGGGATAGGGAAGACATTCCATGTCTTCAAGTTATTCAAATTCTCGTAAGGGATGGGGAATTGACCATTCACTGTTTCTTCCGTTCCAATGACATCTTTGGAGCATTCTATTCCAACATGTTCTTCATAACCTATATTGGAATTAAGATGAAAGAGGAAGTCAACAAGGAAATCATGGGAGACAAATTGAACTTTGGTGGACTCCACTATCATTCAACTTCCGGCCATATCTACAATAATGATATGAGGGCAGCAAGAAGATTGATTTCTGCCAACAAGGCTTCATTAAAGTAATTTTAGGATTATTATAAATTTTTTAAGATTGGATTTTAGGATTGTCTTATTGGATAATTCTAAAATTATTGCTTTTTTTAATCTATTTTTTATTGTATTATATTGATGATTCATATGAAAATTTTATTATCTAACGACGATGGGGTAGACGCATCAGGTATTTTGGCAGCTAAGCAGGTTGCCCAAAAGTTTGGAGGAACCATGGTGGTTGCGCCATACAATCAGCAAAGTGGAATAGGTCATGCATTGACTCTCGTTGAACCTATTAGGGTAAATGAGGTAAATTTGAGAGATGGGGATATCGGCTATGGAGTCACTGGAACCCCTACAGATGCAGTGACCATTGCAATTTATGAGTTTATGGATGAATGGCCTGATTTGATGATTTCTGGAATCAATACAGGTAGAAACACTGGAAAAGGAGAGCTTTCAACATCTGGAACAATAGGTGCCGCAACAGAGGCAGCTTCTTTAGGAATTCCTACAATTGCAGTGAGCCAACATACTCCAGATGACAACATCAAGTTTGATGAAGGGCATATTGAAATTGACTTTTCATCAAGCCAGAAAGTCTTGGGTGACCTTATCCAAAAGGTAATTGACAATGGATTTCCAGAAGGTGTTGACATATTGAACCTTAATGTTCCTGCAAGTCCCGATTCCTACAAAGCAAAGATATGTCCTTTGGCAACAAGAATGTATGAACCTATTGTTGAAAAGCGTATAGATCCAAGAGGAAGGGAATATTACTGGATAGATGGTATTTTATTTGAAGGAAATCCTGAAGATTCAGATGACCATGTCCTTTTGAATGAGAATGTGCCTACATTGACTCCTTTGATATTGGATATGGCTAGTGATTTGGAATCCTTGAAGGGATGGTATGGCGAATAGTCAAATTTATTTCATAATACACAAACAATATATAAGATAAGATACATAATTATAATTAATTATTATAAAAAATTTAGGAGATAAAATATGTCTGTAAATCAACTTGAAGCTACATTGCAAGCTGTTACACATACCTTAGCAAAATTGGAAAAAGAAGGATGCAATGATGAAAAGCTTTTAAATGAGCTTAGAAAAGAAAGAGATAAACTTTTAAATGAGTTGAACTTAAATTAATTTTTTTTGATTCATTATCGATTAAGTTTATAAAACATTAAGAATAAATTATATTTTACAAAACTTATGTTAATCTAAATTTTATTTTTAAAATTTTATGAGGCTATAGAATGAGTGATAATTTCCAAGTAAATAAACAATTTGCTAAATTCAAAGGCAAAAATGTTCTCATTGGTTTAAAAAACTGGGAAGAAGTAGAAGGAAAAATAATTACCATTGATAACTTTTTAAACTTAGTATTAGATGATGGTAAAGGTTTAAAAGTTATTAAAGGTGGAAAAATAGCATTTATTTCCATTCAAGAATAAGCTATTTTATTTTTTTCTATTTTTCTTTTTTCTTAAACTTTTTTTCTTAGAGATTTAAACTGGATTATGGCCTATTTTTTAATTTTTATATTTGTTTTAGTAATTACAAACTATTTTTTGCTTTAAAAAAATAAGTTAAATTAAATTAATAATTTAACTTTAATGGTCTTCTTTTTATAGGGATATTAACTGCATGCATCTTCGATTGATTCTCTAATCTCATCGATGCTATTTCCTAACATTAAAGCAAGGAACATAGCTCCACCAGCACCTGCACCCTCTTTAATGAAACCTTTGGTGTAGTTTTTAAGACCTTCCGCACTGGATATTTCAAAGTTAGGGTTTACGGCATTGACTGTAATGTCTCCTATTTGGTTTGTGATGTATAAAATGTCTGCAGTTTCATCCTTTACAACAAATGCAGTAGTTGCAAGGCAGCTGTTTGAGAAGTCAAAGTCAGGATCCAATGCCTTAGCTATTGCGCATGCTGCAGTGAGTTGGGTTCCTCCAGCTAAAACGACAGGAACTTTTGCACCCATAAGGACTCCTGTAACTGCTGGAAGCATAGGGTCACCGACAGCAGCTACAACATCAAATGGGTTGTTGTCCTTAGATTCTTCAAGACCTGCATTTTTTAATCCTTCTTCAACCAATGCATTCTTCATCTCATGAGGATTGGTGTCCATGCAACCGCTGACCTTTCCCTTTGCATCATAGCCAAGACCAACCAAGACGCCAAGTGCAGTGGTTGTTCCTGCAGGTAGGCTTTCTCCAATCACGATATAGTCATGATTTTCAGATAGGATTTCAGCAAGTTCGAATCCCTTTTCAAAAAGCCCTTCAGGGTCTTCAACAGCATTTCCAGTACTGATGTCATTACCCCATTTTCCATCACTTATGTCAAATACATCACTGTTTGCCTTTATTTCACTTCCTGCATCCAATACCATAACAGGACAGTCACAAAGTGTGAGGGAACCTTTAGTGATCATAGAAGGGGTAGGAGTTACAACTTCTCCAATGATTGTTTGAGGGATGTCTGTCATACATTTTACCTCTTCATCCAAAATAAGCTCTGCATCTCCTGCAGGAGTGTATTTTGTAAGTTCTGGAGTTGCTCCAGCACCAGTAAGTCCTGGAATCTTAGATGTTTCAGTTGTAGCTATTGTACATATAAAAATAGGGTTCTTTAAGTTTGGCAACTCTTTTACAAGTTTATCTGAACCGTAAGTTTTTAATCCTTCTACCATTTTATCATCTTGAAAACGTAATTTTTAAAATTTTTAAGTTTTTTTTTTTTTTTAAAAATTGAATTTAATGTTCTCAGTAATCAGATTCATTAAATTAATTAACTCTTTTCTATAAATATATTATTGGTAAAAATTATATAAAAGTATGTTGATAAATTAATTATAAAATGATAAATTAATTAAAAAACTAATTCTCATAAAAAATATTTTTATTTTTACTTTATTTTCAATATTTACAAATCTTATGGTGAATCCAGTGATATCTTTAGGAATTGAAGGAACTGCAGAAAAGACTGGAATTGGGATTGTAGACAGTGATGGCAATGTCTTAGCCATGGCTGGAAAACAGTTGTATCCAGAAGAGGGAGGTATCCATCCGAGAGAGGCAGCTGAACATCATGCCAAATGGATTCCACAACTCATCCCACAAGCTATGGAAGATGCAGGACTCAGTTATAAGGATATTGATTTCATCTCTTTTTCACAAGGTCCAGGTCTTGGACCAGCACTTAGAACCGTTGCCACTTCTGCAAGGTCACTTGCATTAAGCCTCAATATTCCAATAGTTGGTGTAAATCATTGTATCGGGCATGTTGAGATAGGTAAATTGGATACTGGTGCCCGTAACCCTGTAACCCTTTATGTAAGTGGTGGAAACAGTCAGGTCATTGCATATGAATCTGACAGATACAGAATCTTTGGTGAAACCTTGGATATAGCTATTGGTAACTGCCTAGATCATTTCGGTCGTGAAACTGGTCTTGGACATCCAGGAGGGCCTGTAGTTGAAAAACTTGCAAAAGATGGTTCATATATTGATTTGCCTTATGTGGTAAAGGGTATGGATTTCTCATTTTCTGGTTTGCTTTCTGCAGCACTTAGGGCACATAAGAAGGGTGAAAGGATAGAGGACATTTGCTACAGCCTTCAGGAAACAGCATTTGCCATGCTTGTTGAAGTAACCGAAAGGGCACTTGCACATACTGAAAAGGACGAAGTTCTATTGTGTGGAGGAGTTTCTGCAAACAGCAGACTTAGAGAAATGATGCAGATTATGGCAGAGGAACATTATGCCAAATTCTCCATGCCTGAAATGAAGTATTCAGGAGACAATGGTGTAATGATTGCATGGCTCGGCCAATTGATGTATAAGACATTTGGACCACTCAAAATAGAAGACACAAATATCATTCAAAGATTCAGAACTGATGAGGCGGATGCTCCATGGGTGGACAATACAAAGGCCAAATTGGATTTACCTAAGGAACTTAAGGCAAAAGGGGCAGAATCCGACATTTATGAAGCCACTTGGCTTTGCAGGGAAGCTATTGTAAAAAGCAGAGTTTCCAAATCCTATAGGATTGAAGAGATAGACAATAAAATAAGAAAGCTTAGAACAAAAAGTGAAGCCAAGATATTGGCTGATGTAAAAAGGACTGGTGTCAGAGCTCCTATTTTATATGATCTTGACTTTGAAGACAAATCAATTGTCATGGAAAAGATCAACGGTTCATTGGTTAAGGATGTCATATCAGCTATTGATGATGAAAAACGTAAGGAATTAGCTATTGCAATAGGTGAAAACATCAAGGCATTCCATGATGGAGACATTATTCATGGTGACTTGACAGGATCCAATATGATTTTGGTAGATGATAATTTAGACAATATGAGTGATAATCTAGCTATTTTTGACTTTGGATTAGGTAAATATTCTGATTTGTTTGAAGACAAAGCAGCAGATTTATTGGTTTTAAAGAAATCATTCCAAAGCATTGATTATGATATAGCTACTGAAACATTCAATTGGATTTTAGAAGCTTATGATTTGAATAATCAATCTAAAATGGCAAATAAGATTGCTGAGATTGAAGGAAGAGGAAGGTATACTCACTAAGTTCAATAATTGCTCTTGACTTTCTCTTTTTTTATTTTTTCAAATTTACTTATCTATTTTTTTCCTTAATATTCATTTAAATTTAATTTAAAGACATTTTAACCTTTTATTTTAGATTTAAACCCATAAAATCAAATCAAAAGCTATATATATGTATAGACAAATTCAATATTACACTTGATTTTAAAAATTGAACATAGTGAGGTGTTTTATGGCTAATTTCTGCTCAAATTGCGGTGAGGAATTAGGGGAAAATGTAAGTTTTTGCCCAATTGTGGTGAAAAAGTTATAAATTCTACTACTAAATCTGCTGAAATTAGTGACGATGTAGTAAAAAACAAGGATAATGTTGTTAATACATCAAATGAAGTTAATGATATGACTAAAAATGAGAAGAAATCCTATGTAGATAAATTTAAGGAACTAAGTTTATTGAAAAAGGTTTGTTGCTGTGGTGGAGTTTTAGCGGTTATATTTATCATAATGTTCCTTGTTGGATTTATGGGTGCTGATGCAAATTTCACTGAAATGAGGGAATTAAGTAGCCAGTATGATGGTTATGATCTTTATTCGGACAAATGCTTTGCTTTCAGCAAATCCATTTTAAACAATGATTCTAATCAAATTGATTCAATTAAATATGATTTGGCTGAATCTGCCAATTTGGCTGCAAATGAAATGTATGATGATGGAATGAGCATTGAGGATATTACACATGCACTTAATGAGCCGTTCAGCTGATTAATGAAAATCTTTTTGATACCTCATCACCCTCTCCTGTTTTTAATGAGAGCGATGTTAAGGATATGGTTTATTAATGAATTTTTTATTTTTCTTTTTTTTATTTTTTCAATTTTCTTATTTTTTTCTTTTAAAATGATTATTTTTATGTATAGTTTACTATATTAAACTAATTTTACATTTTACTAATTATTTTTTAATATTAAAGCAATATTAAATTATAATCTATTTATATTTAAAAACAAACTTTTATATACTGTTATTTCCAAATTAAATAATACAATGCACATTATTTTTGAATAAGTGTTTTATAAACTATTTAATAAATGGAAATGTCTATAGTTTTTAGGTGTTTAATTTAGGGAGTAGAGTGCAATTGGATATTTGTTTAGGAATTTTTATTTTTTTCACTTGGACATTTCAGGAGGATAATATGTTAAAAAATAAAAAATTCCATCTTCCCTTTAGATATGATGTTGAAGACCAGTTATTTATTATTTGCATGTCTGGAATTGAGGAATTTCCAAATTACATTACTAAAATTTCAGATATTGAAAATAAATATGACAGCAGGGTCATTTCATCATCATTTGAGAATTTAAATTTAGATTCTGTCAGACAAAAATCTAATGGGGATTTAATAAATATAGAACATCACTCCTCCATAAATGATGATTTGATGATGCGTGATTATGGTTAATGCATAAGTTTACATAATGCTTCTAAAAAAAATCGGTAATACCCTTTATTTTTTATACTGGTAAATTGCCAGTTGAAAGGGTTCATTACTTAAATGATTTAATGTTTTTTAGCCTTGGGTGGTTCATTACACAGGAAATTAATGGCAATGTTTTGCTTAGTAACTTGAAATATAAAATATTTAATCAAAAAGTGGGATGCTTATGATATTTTAGATTTCATTTGGATTCCTACATTTTATACTGATTTGCCGATGGAGGATTTTTTATTAGAACTTTTAAAATTATTTAGCCACATTCTTGCTGAAGATACATTATTGGATATTGCACAAAGATGTTTGGAATTATGGATAGGAAATAAAATCAGAAAATCAAAAAAATACAAATTTTATAACAGAAGTGTTAAGAATGTCTGAATTGGTTCAAAAACCTTTTGAAGAAGTGTTGGAGGAAGCTATAATAGCCAATTGTTTGGAACAGTTTGAAGAGGTGACATTGGAAAGAGGCAGAGTTGAAGGAAGAGAAGAAGCTAAAGAAATGGAGGAATTATTAATTTCTAAACTTTTAGAGGTTTATGGTCCTGAAGAACTTTCTAAAGACTTGAATATTCCTCTAGAAAGGGTTTTGGAGATTAAGAATTCCAAATAATTTCCATTCTTTTTTCAACTTTTCTTTATTTTAATTTATTCTAAATATTTTCTCTTATTTTTTCAACTTTTCTTTTTTTAGTTGGATTTTTTTAGATAAATATATTAAAACTTTTTTATATAATAAAAACTATGATAACATTTATAACTGGGAACGAACATAAAGTAATAGAAGCAGAGAATATTTTCAAACTTTTTGGTGTTGAACTGGAGCACATTGATTTAGGCTACATGGAACCTCAGGGAACTCTCGAGGATGTGGCAAAATTCGGTGCTGAATATGCTTGCCAAGAGTTAAATCGCTCTGTGATTGTTGAAGATGCTGGTTTATTCATAAGAGCTTTAAACGGTTTTCCAGGAACCTATTCAAAATTTGTACAGAATTCACTTGGAAACCAAAATATATTGAAGCTTATGGATGGAGTTGACGATAGATACGCTGAATTCAGGTCAGTTATTGGCTATTGCACACCCAATTCTGAGCCCAAGGTCTTTTTAGGGCGTGTC
>CAJOMK010000034.1 GCA_905235495.1 uncultured Methanobrevibacter sp. | reverse complement strand
AACCCCAATACCCTCGTATACTCAATTTTATCAGCAATCCTATTCAACACAGAGATATTGTCAAATTTAAGATCATCATTTTCAACAACAGGGTTAAAATCAATACCGTCGTCCTTAACAGCAATTAAAATATTTTCACCAGTATCTTTAACAATAACATCTATTGTATCAACATGTTCATTGATATCAATGATATTGGTAAGCATTTCTTCAATAGCCATACTAACCAATACTGAAGATTTGTTTTCGGCAAAATATTCCTTAACCTGGTCGGATAACTCTACAGCCTGTTTGATATCGCCTTCGATTGTATATGCAAATACCTTTTTATCATCATTATGTTTGTTTATGAAAAATCCTGAGTATTCACCATCAGTTTTTTTGCTGAGACGTCTTGAATATACAAAAATGTATAATATTGTAAGGACTTCAGCAATAGTGAATGAAATCCAAATTCCATTTGGACCCATTAAAAATGCCAGTAAACATGCGAATACCATAGGAAAGATACAGCCTTCAAGTGTGGATATTGTATTTGCCAATTTGTCTTTTTGAATAGCCTGAGCATAAAATGTATACAGGAATGTTACTGCTACTCCAACATAACTCAATGCAAAAATCCTGACTGCATTCAATACAATAGGAATATCTGAAGGATTGTTAACATGATATAACATCACTAACAATTGAGGCCAGATAATGAAGAGCACAGCCAGTACCAAACTTGAAGCTAGAACTATCTTTAAGGCTTTGTTTTTTATATATTCAACACTTTTATAATCCTCCTCTTGATAATAAACCGAGATAATTGGAGACATTGTCTGTGCAGTACCAATCAGGAACATGTAAAGAATAAGCAGGCTATTGTAACAGATGCTGAATGCAACCAAACCAGATTGCCCCATTACGAAAATAAGCAGAATGTTTATTATATAGATTTTTATGGTGAAATATAATTGTGTTGATGCGCCTGAAAATCCTGATTTACAAATATCTGCAACAGTGCTCATAAATGTCTTGAATTTAATGGAAACCAATTTTAATGTCCTTTTCGTATTAAAGAAATAAGTTGCCATGTAGATACATCCTAAAATATCTCCTGCAACTGTTGCAGCTGCCGCACCTGAAATTCCCCAGTCAAACACACCGATAAGTATCAAATCTAATATAAGATTGGATATATTAGTCACCATCAATGCCCTGAACGGCAAATTTGCATTCCCATCTACACGAATAAAATATGATAAGCACATGAGAAGACATGAGAATGGAACTCCAAGTATGAAAATGTTATAAAATTGGGAAACAAACGGTTGTATTTGAGCGGAAGGGCACAAAATCGCTATAATCTGACTTGAAAACAATGTTCCAAAAACCGAGAACAGTATTCCAATCAAAAGCAGGGACATTATCGAAGCGGTAAATATCCTATTACTTTTTTCATTATCAAATTCTGCCTTTGCAACTGAACACATTACACTTCCTCCCAATCCAATCATCCAATAAATTAAATTAATGAATGTGCTCAAAGGTTCTATTGGTTGGATGGCAGATAATGCAATAGCACCAATAAAATAGCTTACAATAATTGAATCAATAAGCAGACAAATATTGTTTGTCATTGAAGTTAATAATGTAGGAAAGAAAAATTCCTTGAATTTACTTTCTACTAATTTATAATTGCGTTCATACATTTTTTCACTCACCTAAAAAAATTCAAATCATCAAGATATTTAACAAAAGTATAAATGTACTCCTTAGAAATCATTGGCCAATTAATGCCAAGGCGATACAGCACTTGAGTAGTATAATGGTTTTCAACTGGAAGCCATTCTTTTTGAACTTTACCTGAACCAATTGAAGTAATTAAACCAGAAACACCATCTTGCTTGGATTTATCAGCCAATGCATCATTTAAAACCTGTTCATATTCTTCATCTTCACAAGGTTCAATATTCAATCCCAAAGGATTTATAATCTCAATTATATCCGCAAAAGTAACCTCATGAGAATTATATGGATGGAAAACAACACAATTTTTTGGAGTTTTGGCCAATGCAACAATTGATTTGGCGGTCATGTCAATCTGGCTGAATTCCACGCCTTCGCCCAGCATTTCATAAGGCATTTTTCCCATAATGATATAAGCCTTTAAACGATTGATGAATCCGTTTGATGAAAAGTTAATCTGGAATTCACTATCCGAACTTCTGGCCATCAGATTGCCTACCCTCATTATTTTAACATCAAGATCATCTTCCACAGCCGCCTCAAGCACTGCTCTTTCAGCTAAAAACTTGCTGCTAATATACTGATTGTCAATTCCCTGACCTATGAATAAATTCCTTTCATTAAAATCGACATCCATTGGTGGGAAATTATCAATACTTTCCCCTGCAACACTGTATGTTGAAATCTGAACATATTTTGCATCCTTTATTTTGGCAAAGCGCAATCCATTGATTACTCCACCTAAATTGATATCTTCTATGTCGGTTCCAGATGAGAAATGCTTTACATTAGCTGCACAGTTGATAACTGTGTCAATATTTAAATTCAGAATATTTTCAAAATACTTGAAGTCGGTGATATCCCCTTCAATCACCTGTAATCTTCCCTCAATGAAAGAATCATCCATATTTTCTTCAAAGTAATAGAACAATAAAGATTTTAACCTGTCCATACCTGACAAACTACCTTTAGACCTTACAAAACAGTAAATCATACCGGATTCCGTTTCTAAAAGTTCCTTTAAAACATGAATTCCTAAAAATCCAGTGGCTCCAGTCAATAGAATATTGCCCAGACTGTCCTCTAATTCTCCGTTTTTCATTGATTCCAGATTATTTTTACTCAATAATTTGTTGATTTTAGAATAATCATATTTGCTTTCGTCTTCGGATTGTGAAGAATCCTTTTGAGAAATGAATTCAGAAATCATTCTTGGAGTTGGATTTTTGAATACATCACCATAACTTAATTCATAACCCCTATTTAAGGCAGCCAATGTAATTTTAGTTACAAGCAGTGAAGTACCTCCAATTTCAAAGAAACTATCTGTAACGCTTATGGTGTCGAGTCCTAAAATTTCAGCGAATGTGCTTGCAAAGAACGCTTCAACTTCATTTTCAGGACCCACATATTCTGAAATCAGTTCAGGTTCAGGCAAGTTTTTCAAATCAGTCTTACCATTCAATGTTTGAGGCATTTCATCCAATTCCATATAAACAGTAGGAACCATATAATATGTCAATTTTTCAGAAAGATATTTCTTTAATTCATCAATGTCAAATGAAAATTCATTGGATGCGCGATTTTCAACTTTATATTCCTCATCAACAGTGAAATAAGCACATAAATGATCATTACCCTTAATTTTTCTAACAACAACCGCAACGGAGTGAATAGGTTCAAAATTGGAAATGAGTGATTCTATTTCTCCAATTTCAATTCTAAGACCTCTAAGTTTTATCTGATTGTCCAAACGTCCGAGAATATATATGTTTCCTTCATCATCTGATTTGGCAAAATCTCCTGATTTATAGAACCTAATTCCGTTAATCTCACAATATGCCTTCTCATTATTTTCAGGCCTATTTAAATAAGCTCTTGAAACTCCTCCACCGGCAATATATAACTCTCCAATTACATTTGGAGGAAGAGGATTGGAATCTTCATCCATAATCTCTTCATAAACATTCAGCATTGGTTTTCCAACGTTGATATTATTGCTTTTAAGCAGATTGGAATTACAGTAAACTGTGGTTTCGGTCGGACCATACAGATTATATATTTTTCCGCTGGAATTTTTGGAAAGAAGGTCATATAATCTAGGAGGGAATGGTTCACCCGCAAGCAGATATGCTTTAAAACCATACATAGTCTCCTGCATGGATTCAATTTCCAGATACTGAAGTAGACGTGAAGGTGTGACGACATAAACATTTGCTCCAGTCCTTTCAATTAAATTCTTCATTGCAATAGGGTCTTTGTATTCGCTGTCATTGGCAAATACAATTGGAATACCATTTAAAAGTGATCCCATCATTTCTTGCTGGAAAACATCAAAAGCCACAGTAGTTGTGGATAAAACTTTATAATTCTCTTTTTCAAGATTCTGGACTAATTCATAATTATGAATGTTTTTTGGGTCAGGATATGCTAAATTTGCAAGATTTCTATGTTCTATCATTACCCCTTTCGGAAGGCCTGTTGAACCTGAAGTGTAAATAATATATGCAAGATTCTCCCCTTTCACTTCAGGATCCGGATTGGAGGTATCTGTCTCTTCAAGCAACTCTGAAATATGTATAATATGGTCAGAATAATCGCTTAAATCAATATCTTTAATATCTACAATATCATCAACGATAATGAATTTAGAGTCACTGTCTGTTAAAACATGCTCAATTCTATCTTTAGGATAATCGGAATCGACCGGAATGAACGCCGCTCCTGATTTTAAGATACCAAATACGGAGGCAAAAACATTACTGTCACGTTTCAATATGAACATCACTTTGTCTTCAACACCAACACCTCGCTTGATAAGTGCATTAGCTATCTTATTTGCCCTCCTGTTCAGTTCCTCATAGGTTAAATTACCATTTTCAGCATATACTACCAACTCATCAGGATGCAATTCCGCTTGCCTTTCAAATATTTTATTTAACCTATATTCATCCAATTCTAAAAGATTCAAATCATCAACAGACAATTCATCAGCATCAACAATTGAAATATCTTTTAATTGAGTATCCTTATCAAAACTTATAAATTTATTTACAACAACTATAAAACTATCTAAAAATGTTTGAATCAATTCTTCGGAATATAATTGCTCATTGAAATTCATTGAGACATCATATTTATCTTCAACCTCTGAAATGTTAAGATTCAATTTAAAGTTAAGGTCATCTTCATTCAATGCTTCCCTTTTTACATAATCCCCGTTAATCTTTATGTCTTCAACAATGTTTCCATGGAATGCGTAAAAAAACTCCGGCATAAATCCGTATTTATCGGAAATTTCTGTTAAAGGATATGAAGAATGGGCCAATACATCAAACCATTCCTTATTGGCATATTCAAAGAATTCCTCAATAGTCAAATCGGAATTTAAATTCATAGCTATAGGCAATGTTTTAACCATCATGGCCAATGTCTTTTGTTGATTTGGATTGAATCTACCATTGGTTATTGTTGCAATCAATAAATCTTTAGTATAAGCAAATTTTGATAAAACAAAAGAGGACACTGCCAGGAAGAAATTGTTTTGACTGATTGATAGTTTTTCACAGAAATCATCTATTTCATCTTTTTCAAGGAGAACAGTTTTCTCCAATCCCACACCTTCATGTTCATCACCGCTCAAATCTGGAGTCATTACAGTGGCTTCATCAAATTCTTTAATTTTATTGAAGAAAAACATCTCTGATTCCTTATATAAAGATGATTCCTGAGTTTTAAGCTCATTTAATGAATATTCAAACCCGTTGATTTCTTCTGATTCATATTCAATGCCATCATAACTTTTTGCAATTTCATCAAATAGTATATTCAATGAAGTTCCATCTAAAATTATATGATGGAAATCGCAAAGAAGTGAAGTGTTGTCTTGAGTTTTAATAATTTTAAACCTGAATAACGGTCCTTCGCTTAAGTCAAATGGCTTGATAAATTCTCTTTTGAATTTTTCATCAATGCTATCCACTTCAACTATCTCTATTAAATCATCAATAATTAGATTATCCCTACTTTCCTGATATACAACACCACCCTGCATGACTATTCTTGTTTTTAAGTACGGATGAGAATTAATTACTTTTATAATAGCGGATTTGAGTTTGTTTTCATCAATGCCACTTCCCAATTCAATATATTTAGGAAGATTATAAGTCAATTTCTCATAATCCTTTACACACTCGAAATAAACGCCCAACTGGTTTGGAGTTAACCTATATTTATTTTCACTGTCATCAGTTTCGCTTTCAGCTGAACTTTCATTGATTTCAATATTTTTGGCAATATTTCGAATTGTCGGTTGCTGAAGAATAATGGTAACAGTGATTTCCTTATTAAGTTTATTATAGATTTCTGTGCTTAGCCTCATTATTGTTAATGAAGTAAAACCCAGCTCGTAAAGGTCATCTGTAACTCCAAAATCATCAAAGCCTATAATTTCACTGCAAATTTCAAAAATACTTTCTTCAAGTTCCCCATTGGCTTTGACATGTTTTGAACTTAATTTTGGAGCAGGCAAACTCTTAGTGTCAATTTTTCCATTTGGTGTCTTAGGCATCTCATCCAATTGCATGAATGAAGTAGGAACCATATATCTGATTAATTTTAAAGAAAGATAATCTTTTAAATCACTGACATCAATATTTTCAGATGCTGTGAAATATGCACATAGGACATCCTGATTGTTTATCTGCTTTACAGCCACTACAACATTTTCAATACCAGGATATTTAGAAATTGCTGATTCTATCTCTCCAGGTTCAATTCTTTGACCTCTAAGCTTGATTTGCTTATCTTTCCTTCCCACAATGACAAGTTCATTATTTGAATTTTTATAAGCCAAATCACCGGTTTTATAGAATTTCAAATCATTTACAAATAAAAATTCTGATTTGTTTAAATCATTCCTATTCAAATATCCAGGAGTGGTTTGGACCCCCGCAGTACAGATTTCACCAGTGATATTGTTAGGCAATGGATTGCCGTCGACATCAATGATTAAATCAATATTGTTTGGAATAGGTACACCTTCAGTTATTTCATCATCTTCAATTAATTTCTGATGTGTTGCAATTGTGTTTTCAGAAGATCCGTATGAGTTAAATATTTTGGCGTCGCTGTTGGCACGTATATCTCTATAGACTGATGGGATAAATTTCTCCCCACCGATAATAATAACCTTAAATTGATTAAGCAAATCTTTGAACTCAGTGACCTTCATATACTCCTGAATTCTTGAAGGTGTTAAGGATAAACCGTCGACTTTTGACTCATTAATCAGCCGGATTAATTTAGAAATGTTTTTAGTTTCCTCATCACTAGCCAGAGTCACTTTTGTTCCGTTGATTATTGTTGCTAAAACTTCTCTTAAAAATGCGATAAACGTAGTTGTGGTTAATGAGAGCATGTTGGAAACATCATTTTGTATGGCATGAAGTGCTATATTGTCCTCCCTAGGATTAATATAATTTATTAAACCTTTATGGGTAATTTTTACCCCTTTCGGTTTTCCGGTAGATCCGGAGGTATAGACTACGCACGCCAAATCATCAGATTTGATGTCAACATCCAAATTACCATCATTCTCATTATCCAATAGTTCATCAATATTTGATTGAATGACTAATTTGGCGCCAGTGTCCTGCCTAATAAAATCTGTCTGTTCTTCAGGCTGTTCAGTTGATACTATTGTAAAAGAGGCACCGGTTTTCAGCACTCCATAAATGGCAGATATTAATTTAGCAGACCTTTCAAGTTTTAGAATAACATGGTCTCCTGAAGACACACCCAAATCAATCAAACTATGTGCAATCTTATTTGATAAGCTGTTCAATTGATTGTAAGATAATGTTTGGCCGTAATCAATAATAGCAATCTCTTCAGACATATTTGAAACGGACTTTTCGAACAGTTCCTTAAGATTTGTATCAATCTCAATGCTTTCAAAATCATTATGAATTTCTCTTAATTCCGCTTCCTTTTCATCAGGCAATAATGAAATCTCATCAACAGTCTTACTGAAATCTTCCTGCAACTTATAAACCATCAATTCAAGATTATCAGTTAAATCCTCAATGAACTCACTGGAATAAAGTGCATCATTATACCTTAAAAATATCTGATAATTATCAATGTCCTCTTCAATGTAAACACTTAAATTGAATTTTGGCAACTCAAGTGAAAGATCTTTAAACATTAATGAATTAATTTTGCCAGAATCATTAACAATCTGGAAATCATCAGCCACACCCACCTGATATGCATAGTAGATATTTGGATTGATATTATACTTTTCAAATAATTTAGTATATGGATAATTTTCGTGATTGACCGTTTCAATTAATGTATTTTGAACCGAATTGAAATATTCACCAACACTTTGACTTGTATCAATTCTATGAATTAGAGGCAGTGATTTAACAATCATTGCAATAGTATTTTCATAATTTGGATTCAATCTGCCACTGGAAATAGTTGCAATTAACATGTCTTTTGTATATGTATATTTACTCAATGTCAAAAGAGTTGCAGATAAAAATAAATTATTTGGAGTGATATCATATTCCTTACAGTATTCATCAATAGAATCCTTGCTTATTGAATTAAAATATTCTCCCAATCTTGCAGTTTCAATAGGTTTAGTGATATTAGGTGTAATATCAGTACTAATATCAATCTCAGATATTTTAGAATTGAAGAATTCCTCGGACTTCTTGTAGGAATCTGACTCCTCCTGCCCATAATCTTCGAGAATATATTCAAATCCAGTATATTCTTCCATTAACAGCCCATTACCCTGATATGCATTAATCAAGTTTTCAATAAAGATATTCATTGATAACCCATCAAAAATGATATGATGAATATCTAAAAGTAATGTAGTTTGATTGTCATAATAAAATATTTTCGCCCTGTAAAGTGGAGAATTAAGTAAATCAAATGGTTTTACGAAATTTTCTTGAATTTCACTACTGCATTCCCTATTTAACACTTCTACATTGACTTCAGCATCATCCTGACGTTTAATGCATACCTCTCCATCTTTTTGTGTGATGATACTTTTTAGATAACTATGATGATTAAATACTTTTATCAAGGATTCCTTTAATTTTTCAGGGTCAATATTTTTACCAAATTCTATAACTTCAGGCATGTTATAAATTAACTTATCCGGATTTTTGACAGATTCTATGTATACGTTTAACTGATTATGGCTTAACGGATAATAATCCTGTTTTTCATAATTGACCTTTACAACTTCACTTGCATTGATGAGAAGCTTTTCCAAATCACAAATATTTTCAGCATCCATCAATGTTTTAAAAGATAATGAAACCTTAAAACTGGAATATATCTCATGTGAAAGTTTCATTATGGACAATGATGAAAAACCTAAACTAAACAGATTATCAGTAACACCAAAATCTTTGAAATTCAAAATTTCACTGCATATCTCATACAACTTTCTTTGAACATCATTTTTAGGTAAAACATTTTCAAACACCAGTTTAGGTTCCGGCAAATTCTTAACATCAATTTTGCCGTTCGGTGTCTGAGGCATCTCTTCCAATTGCATAAACACAGTTGGAACCATATACGGAGTAAGGCGATTCTTTAAAAATTCCTTTAAGTCATCATTATCAACTGTCACATCAGCAGTATAATAAGCACACAAATGGTCATTGTTATTAATCTCTTTAATCACTACAACAACTTGTTTGATACTAGGATAATTGCTTATGCTAGTTT
>CAJOMK010000033.1 GCA_905235495.1 uncultured Methanobrevibacter sp. | reverse complement strand
CATCTTGCAAAAATTATTTTTTTTTAAATTTTTTCAATCATTTTAATAAATTTTTTATAAATTTTAATAGAAATAATCTTTTTTTAAAAAATAATATAAATTTTTTGCACGGATTTTTCAAAAAATATATAATAAATATTATTTGAAAAAAATCAGTATTTTACTATAAGTATCGAAGAAATCAAGTAAAATTGAGTAAATTTGACCTAAAAAGGGAAAAGCTTTAATACTAAGTATTGATATAATATTACTATACTATTAAAACGGAGGTGAAAATTATGGCAATTCCTAAAGCTCCTGTAAATAGGATTATAAAAGAAGCTGGTGCTGAAAGAATAAGTGCTGACGCAGTAGACGCATTAGTAGCATACTTAGAAGAAGACGCAGCAGCAGTCGCTAAAAAAGCAATTGGATACGCTAAAATTGCAAAAAGACAAACTGTAAAAGCAGATGATATTGCATTAGCTATCGACAAAGAATAAGATAATTAATTATCTTATTACTTTTATTTTTTTTAATAAAATTTATTTTATTTTTTACATTTTTTTAAGAATTTACTATTTTTTTAAGAGTTTATTATTTTTTTTTAAGAATTTACTATTTTTTTAAGAGTTTATTATTTTTTTTTAAGAATTTACTATTTTTATAATTTTTACAATTTTTAAACTATTTAAACGATTTTTTCTACTATTTTTCACTGATATTATTGTATTTTAAAAAAGAGAATTGGAAAATTATAGTATGTTTTAAAAAGGAAAATAATTAAAAAAGTTAAATTTAAGAATCAAAAATTAAAATTAAGAATTTAATAAATAAAAAAAGATTAATTGAAATAAAATTAAAAGAATATGAAAAGAATTACTTAAGTTAAATCAAAGTAATTTTCATCATATTCATATTCGTCTTCCTCTTCACTTGCTCTTTCTCTCTTTTCAACTTTCATGATCAATTCAATTATCTCTTCAATACCTTCTCCTTCTGCAGCTGAGATAAGCAAAGGATTTTCAGTTTTGTCAATGTATTGTTGGATATAATCATGTCTTATGCCATCATACTCAGCAATATCCATCTTATTGAATAAGTAGATGATAGGAGCATCAAATACATTTTTGATCTCTTCTAAGAGATTGTATTGATTTTCAAGAAGGTATCCGCAAGTTTCAGATCCATCGAAAATGAACAATATTGCATCTGCCAAGTGTTCGAGAGCAACCATAGCGTTCATTTCAATATCATTCATGTCTCCAATTGGCTTATCCAATAAACCTGGAGTGTCAATGATTTGGTAATGCTGCCATTTTTTCTCGAAGTGTCCGATTTGAATACCTTTTGTGGTGAATGGATAATTAGCCACTTGAGGTTCAGCATCAGTGATATGGGTTAATAATGTTGATTTTCCTACATTTGGGAATCCTGCAATAACGATGCTTATTGCATCAAAGTCAACGGTAGGCATATTTCTTAAGGATTGTTTTGCAAAATCTAAAAAGTCCAAATCCTTTTCAATCTTATGAACAACTGAAGAGATTCTTCCATAAGCCTGTTTTCTAAGGTCAGTTGCTCTTTCAGATGAGGATTTTCTTATTTTTGCACCATATTCCTTTTCGAGTTGGGTAATAATACCATATGCCCAATTAACTGCACCTAATGATTGCTTGAAATCATCCACACCTACAGTGATGTCTATATAATCTTGATAAAATTCTGGCAATTCTTCGATTTCAGGGGTACGGTCCAAAATCATTTTAAGGCTGTCTTTAATAACTTGGCAAGCAGTGATTACTCTTGTCTCTTCAATACGTTTACCCTTTAAGTGTTTAGGCATCTTTTCTCCTCTTAGTAAATCTGCTGCCTTCTTACCTCTTCTGAAACCTTTATCTAATAATTCATCTGGAGTTGGAATAGTTGGTAACATCATTTTTTATCACCATGTAATCATAATTTGATATTTTTTTTTTTTTTTTTAATTTGTAATTTTTATAATCATAATTGAAATTTTATTGTTGGAAGTTTTAATAATCTTAATTCAAAAATTTTGTTTAGAATTTTTAAAAATCATTTTTCTTCAATGTTTTAAGTTAATACTTTTATTAGAAGCTTTATTTAAATATTTGCCCTTGGAATTTGTATACTTTTGTATTTTCATCAATCCATGCATCTGGTCTGAGCCCTGCCTTCATACAGGTATGAGATATGAATTCTTCCTTGTCCATATTATGTTCTGGAGCGACTTGAGGCAATAACAATCCTCTATAGAACCTTTTCTCTACAATCAATCCATCTTCACCAATAATTATATTGTCCAAATAATCGATTGGTTTTTCAACTTCGATTAGCTGTGGTTTGGTCAAAACGGTTATTTCATATTCGAGACTATCCAGTTCACTTTCATCAACACTTGGAAAACGTGGATCTCTGATTGCAGCAGATATTGCAGAATATATAACTGCATCAAGCAATGGATAGACTGGTTCAGGATAACCGATGCATCCTCTAAGATTATTGTGCTTGTTCAAGGTAACAAACACACCAAGTTCTTCATACATATAGTTAGGACAATCTGAAGGTGTGTTGATTTTTCTATTTTCTTTAACATATGTTTCAATGGCATCTTTTGCTAAACTTAGTAAATATTTTCCATCATTTTCACTTAACATATTTTTCACCTTCAAATTTTTGAAATTAATTTTTTTTTAATTTTTTATAATTTTATTTTTTTTAAAATTTAACTTTCCAATTTGAAAAATCAATTTTTACAAAAATTTTTATTTTTTTTAAATTTTTCAATTTAATTTTTTTCTAAATAATCCAATTTTTAACTAAAATGGTATTTTTTAATTGCTTCATCTATATATCTTTTTATCAATTTGTTTACTATTTATATTCAATCGTTTATTTTAAATATAGCTTCAATTAAATGAATAGTATAATAAAATTAATATAAAATTAATTTTTATAAATATTAATTGCTTCCACCAACCATCGCATTCAAAATTCTGGTGTGTGGTCCTCCATCACCAACTGGTGCAGTTTGTCCACCTTTACCACAGTAACCTACACTAAGCTTGAAGTCGGAACCTATTCCATCAACACCATTAAGTGTTTCAAGAATATTTCCAGATAATGAAACATCTCTGAAGTGATCTTTAAGTTCACCATTTTCAATCTTGTATGCTTCAGTTGCATTGAACTGGAAAATTCCTTTACCGGTATCAACTTGTCCACCTCTTGAACCTTTAAGATAGATTCCATCTTTGATATCTTCAATAAGTTCTTCAAAACTTAAGTCTCCAGGTTCAAGTAATGTGTTACTCATTCTTACAATAGGCTGGTCGCTAATTGATGACCTTGCATTTCCAGTAAGTGGAATGTCCAATTTGCCTGCACTTTCTCTGGAAGTTAAGAATGATACTAACTCTCCATTCTTAACAAGTTGGTTCTTTCTGGTTTTGACTCCTTCAACATCATAAGGATAATATCCGAATCCTTCCTTATAGCTTGAGTCGTCATAGATGTTGACAATATCTGATCCGATTTTCTTATTCATTTGGTCATGCAATATTGAGTCATCCTGCAATACGAGGTCTGCTTCCACAGCATGCCCAACAGCTTCGTGAATGAACACTCCTGTGAGGTTGTTGTCAGCTACAATTGGGAATCTTCCGGAAGGTGCTGGTTTTGCATCCAAAAGTTCAGTTGCCTTTTCACCTATCTTTCTTCCAAAGGATTCAATGTCTGCATCCTCAAGGACTTCGAAACCTTTCACTCCACCTAAGCTTCCATGGTTAAATTGAATAAGTTCACCATTTGAAGCAACTGCATTCAATGAAAGAATTACTCTTGAACTGTCTATAATGATTTCGCTTCCTTCAGTGCTTACAAATGCACTGTTGCTTTCACCATTGGAATAGCTTACAGTTGTACTTACCACTTTTCCGACATTGCTTGCCTTGTTCACATCTTGAATCAGTTCCTTTTTATCTTCAATTGTCACATCACTTGCAGCTATTTTTCTATCGGTTTTGACTTTATCTTCTATGATTTCACATTCTGCAAGTTCAATATCCCCGGTAAGTGAGTTTGATATCTTAATGGCCTTTTCTGTAATTTCCTCTAATTTTGAAAAGTCATTTGTTGAAGCAAATCCCCATGCTCCATTGTTTAAAACCCTTATTCTTGCAACGGTGGACATGCCTGTGTTGATTTCCTGAATTTGATTGTCTTTCATGATTATGCTTGTATTGTTTCCACTACCGGATCTTATGTCTGCATAATCCACTTTATCTTCGATTTTAGTTAATATTTTTTTAAATAAGTCTATATGTGCTTCCATTTTAAGACTCCTTTTTTTAATTATATTTTTTTAAAGTTTATTCATTTATTAATTTATTGTTTTTAATAGATATAACTATTTATTAATTAAATGTTTAATAATAAATTATAAATAAAATTTAAAAGATATAATTAATCATGACTAAACATGAGTTAAAAGTTAAACCTATTGAAAATGGTACTGTGATTGACCATATTCAAGCTAATATGGCACTTCAAGTATTGAAGATATTAGGTCTTCCAAAGGAAGGAATTAATGTTACCCTTGCTATGAACGTTCCTTCTAAATTAGGTTTTAAAGATATAGTTAAAATTGAAAATAGGGAAGTGGACCATACTGAAATAGATAAGATTTCATTGATTGCTCCTCATGCTACCATAAACATTATTAGAGATTATGAAATAGTTTCTAAAAAGAAAGTTGAATTAGTGGAAGAATTGAATGGGATTGTAAAATGCACTAACCCTAAATGCATATCAAATACTGATGAGCCTATTGAAAGCAAATTCTATTTGGTTGAATCTGATCCTATCACTATCAGATGTCATTATTGTGAAAGGTTAGTTCAAGCAGATGAAATATCAAAACAGTTTTAAATGGTTTTAGCTTTTTATCTATTTTATATTTTTTTAGCTTTTTTTATCTAGTTTTTTAATTATTTTTTTAGATTTTTTATCTGCTTTTTTTATTATCATTTCTTAAAATATTTTAAATCTTGTAAATTATGTGATATGGTATTGCTTATGTGATAATATGTATTGGTGTTAAAAAAGTTAATCAAAGAAGTTAAATAACTTCTTCAATTAAATGATTAGCAAGTCTTTCTGCTAATGCTAAGATTAACAAAATTGGTGGTTTTCCAGGAGAGATTGGTATAACACTTGCATCTCCAACGTAAAGCCCATCAATTTGAGTCTTTAAGTTTTTATCAACCACTTCTCCAATAGCTGCTGTTCCTCCAGGGTGAGCCCCTCTAAATACTGTTGAAGTCATGGTTGTTGCATCGACTCCTGCTTTTTCAAGAATTGATCCTGCAGCTGCAGCACCTTGGGCAAGTCTTCTGATATCATTAATTGTATTGAATTTCTTCACATTTCCATCAATGTCAATAGAACCTACCATGTCATCTTGAACCTTTACCATAATACTTAAGATGTCCTTATCCTCAACATCTGGATTGCTTTCCTTAATGTATTTTGCAATGAAAGATGAGAAGTGAGGTGCTAAGATATATTCTTTTCCAACTGCGAGCCCATTCATTTGAACTTCAGTGTTGTAATTAATGTCCTTTATGTACCCTCCAACGGATACGAATGGGTCAAAGAACAATTTGTTTCCTGCATCGATTCCAGTCTTTTGTAAAATGACTGCAGAATCAATTGCTCCTGCTGCAAGAATTACCAAGTCAGTTTGAATTTTCTTAGTTTCTCCATCTTGCACATATTCTACAGCAGAAACTTTCTTGTCTTCTGTTAATATCTTTTGAACTTCAGCATTTTCTATCAGTTCTGCCCCATTTTCCATTGCAATGTCTATAAAGTCCTTTCCACTCCATTTTGCATCGCGAGGACAGCCGAATGAACATTTACCACATGGCTTGCAGTCTTCGTCTCTTATGAATTTAGGCATTCTGATTGCATCAAATCCACATTCTCGAGCAGCATCAAGGAATTTTTGTGTTCCTTCTCCAATATGCTCATCGTTCATTTGGTGAATCCCTGTCAATTCTTCAATTGTTTCATACTCCTTGCTGAGGTTTATGCCAAGCTCTTCTCTAAATTCATCTTCAAGAACTCTCACTCCATTACCTGCAGCAACTATTGTGGATCCTCCAACACAAGTGGTCTTCAATAAGTCTACACTGTTTTCATTTTTAAATCTTTTATCATAATATTTCATGTCATATGCTTCAAAGGCATCTTTGCTTTTAATGTATTGTCCTCTTTCTAATATGGTCACTGGAATGTTGGCTTTTGCAAGCTTCATGGCTATTATAGCTCCTCCAGCTCCGGTTCCTATAACTATAACCATTTTTTATCTCCGTTGTTTTTTTTTAATAAATATATTTGTTTTATCATTTAATTAATTATTTATAATTAATTTTTATTTTCATTTTAATTAATTATATAATTAAATTTTAAAACTAGTTTAATCCCTTCATTTTAATATTTATTTTTATCATATAAATAATTAACAATTGTTATATTTTTATGAATATCTTTTTAATAGTTTCTAAAAATAGAAAAAATAGAAAAAATAAAAAAAGAAAGAATAATTGAAATTATTCTTTTTAAGTAGTTTTAAATTGTTTAATTTTATTTTAATTTATGAAACGAAAATTTCAATAAATTTAGCATAAGCTGGTCTGGTAACGAATACACCAATTAAAACCCCTATGATTGTGGTAAATGCGAAACCTGCGATGGTACCGATACCACTACTTCCTCTTGCAAATCCAACATAAGCAAGAGGCAACATTGCAGCTATTAATGTTCCTGCAGATGCAAAGATAATGAACAATGCATTTTTAACATTCATTTGGGTTCTTGTTCTTCTGTGTCTAGTGTTTTCATCATCATGGTGCAATACCTCATCTGTAATGATGATCTGGTCGTCTACCCCAGTACCTACAGATGCGATTAAACCAGCAATTGCTGCCAAATCAATATTCCAATGGATAATTGAAGCTACTCCTAAAATGATAATTATCTCAGATAAGGTAGTCATCAATATTGGAATTACCAAGAAAGCTCTTCTGTATCTGATGTATACAACTACGGAAATTCCTAAAATTGCAAGTACTCCTGCAATCAAAGCACCTTGTGCGAATTGTTGACCTAATTCCGGTGAAACTGTATTGGAACCGACAGTATGGATTTTAACTGGTAAGGAACCGGTTTTTAAAACTGTAAATACAGTGTTGGATTCCTCTTTTGCTACCTCCACATCGTCTGCGGCACCTGTTACTTCAACTTCAGCTACAGGTTCTCCACTTGCCAATCCTTCAGATAATGCTGGTGGATGGTCATCAATCTGTTTTCCATCAAGGTACATTATAACTTCATGTCCACCTTTGCCTTTTGCAAGTTCTGCAAATTTCTTAGCTCCGTCTATTGTCAGTTTAAATGGTACATGCCATTCACCAGAGTCTCCTACAATTGGTGAGTCAACTGAAGCCACATCACTTCCTACAAGAACAGTCTTATTGTCTATTTTAGCTTCAAAGATACCAGGATTTCCAATCAGCTGTTCTACCTCTTCAGGTGTCTTTCCAGCCATTTCAACTATAACCATTTGGTCTCCACTGGATCTGACCTTTACATCGCTTACACCATAAAGGTTAAGCCTTTTATCTAAAACAGAAGTTACAACTTTCATTGTACTGTCATTAACAGGATGTTCCAATTCCAATTGGATTGAGGAACCACCTTTAAGGTCAAGTCCTTGTTCAACACTAAGTAGGCTGATACTTAAAATACTGATTATAAGGAATATTAAGAGGATAATTACTTGTCTATCTTTAAAGAATTTTGATAAATTGCTTGCCATAATTATTTGCCTCCTTTTCCTTTTTGTTTTTTAGCTTTACGTTTGTTAACTTTCTTACCGGATTTTTTATTTTTAGACTTTTTAGGGGCTGGTGAAGATTCCATATTGTCAATCTTTTCCAATTCCTCTTCGATTTTTGTCATTACTTCATCATCTTCAACTTCAGTTTTCTTCTTTAATTTGTCTTTAAAGCGTGATTTGGATTTTTTTTCTGAAGTATCATCTGATTCATCTTTAGAGTTGTCAGAAGATTTGGCTTTTGTTGCAGATGGACTTATATTGTATTTATCTTGCTTTTTGGATTGTCTCCAGTCAATATAAGTCTTAAGGATTCCTAAGTTCATTAACCAAGTGGAAAGGATATCCCCAATTAATCCCATTACCAATACTGCAGAAATATTAATTAAGGTAGTTGCTTCAGGCATAATTAGTTTGGTAACTACAAACAAGATACCCATTGCAGCTATTGCCGCAAAAGACATGGTCAAACCGGTATACATAGCATTTTTAGCTCTGCTTTCTACAGTTCCTTCTCTTCTTTTTAAAAGTCTTGTGGTAAGAAGAATATCTGTATCCACACTGTACCCAATAAGCATTAACAATGCACCGACAGATGCAATTGATAGTGGAATCTTAAATATAGACATTCCACCAAGAGCGATAAGTATATCACATAATGCTGCAAGGATGATTGCTATAGATGGTACAGGTTCTCTAAATACAATAAATACAGTAACTGCCATAAATAGGAATGCAAAGATTATAGCAATGTAAATTTGTCCCATTGCTTCTTCACTTAAAACAGGACCAATTTCATTATAGCTGATCACTTTGGCTTTTCCGTTTATGGTGCTTGTAAATGTACTTGAATTAACATTATTTTCCAATTCAACAGTAACCTTATTGTTTCCATTATTTGTTACTTTTATATTGTTTGTGTTTAATTTGGCATCAATGGTTTGCTCTAATTCAGTCGGAGTGACAGAATCTAATAATTGTAATTCTGCTTGTGAACCTCCTTTTAGGTCAACACCTTGTTCCAAGCCGTTAACACCTATAAGAACTAATGATAAAAGTGCAAGAATAATTGGAATAGCAATTAAGATTTTGTGATTTTCTAGCATTTTTTCTAACATTTTTCTTTTGCACCCATTAACTTATTCGTTTTGAAATAATTTGATAATAATTATTATAATATGTTAATAAAAATTATACATTAATAATATCTTATTTATAGTATTAAATAGTTTCCTTAAATTTGGTTTTAAAATTGGATTAATCAAGAAAAATTCTTATAAAGTTATTAAAAAAAGAGATGTTTTGATGTAATTATTATTAGTTTTTAAAATTTTAAAAAAGAGCTATGATGAAATAATAATTATTTTTAAAAAAATAAAAAGAAGATTTTTTTAGTATTATAAAATTTTTATTTTAAAAAATAAAATAAAAAAAGGAATATATTCAGTATAAATATAAATCCTTTGTCACTATCAATGCTTCAGTATCCTTTTGGATTCTTGCAGGAGTTTTGTTGTCAGTGTTTAAGTTAAACTGCTGAACTACCCTTGCACCTCTTGCCCTAATTTTCATTTCCATCTTTTCAAGTGCACTTTCGCTATTGGAATTGCTTGTAGTAAACAATACAACATCCTTTCCACGTAAGTTG
>CAJOMK010000032.1 GCA_905235495.1 uncultured Methanobrevibacter sp. | reverse complement strand
TTTCAGTGTTTGCTGCAATTAATGCTAAGGTTTCGTATACGTTTTTGTTGTTGTAGTGGTCAGTGATCCATGCGTATTCAAAACCAACGTCTTCTGCTAATTTTACTAAACTTACGAGTTCATCTAATGGGATTTGAGGTACGAATTCTATACCAAACTTCATATTTATCACCAATCTTTAATATGTTATCTAGCTTATAAAGTATTTGTTATTTAAAAAATATCGAAAGATTTATATATCAAATAAAATTTGTATGATTTTTTATTAAAAAAATGAACAATTAATTAAATATTTTAAAAAAAACAATATAAAAATGAAATATATTCAGAAAAAATTAAAAATTTTGAAATGAGAAAAAAATAAAAGGATTGATAATAGATTATAAAAATTACAAAAGAATAAAATTTGTTATAGAATATTAAAACAAACAACAAAAATAAAGAAATTAAAATTCAAATAAAAAATAATTAATTTTTATAGAATAGAACAGTTAATCTTATTCAAAACTAAATATGAATATAATTATGACTAAATAAGACCGATTAAAAGCTTTTAAGAGAAATAAAGCAAAAATCTAAAAATTAAAAAAAAAAGTGATAAAAAAGAAAAATATGAGGAAAACAGATAAAATATATAGGGAAAATAGATAAAATAAGATAAAAACTATAAATAAAAAATAATAATATATAAAATAAGTAAAATATAATATTTATCAAAAACATAGGTTAAACAATGGAAATTAGAGAATTAACTAAAGAAATAAGAGACAAATCAATAGAATATGCAAAAATAAGAGAATTATATGACCTCTCTGCAAGTTGGTATCAGGAAGATCTCTTATATTCTGGAAAAGGAAAAACAATATTCTTAATCTTACCCGCTCCTGGCTGCTCATGGGCACTTGGTCCAAGTGGTGGATGTACAATGTGCAGTTATATCTCAGATTGTTATCTCAAGCCAATTGAAAATTCAAAAATCATAGAATTGTTCGAAATGGAAATGAACAAATGGGATTACAAAGAAGATTATGCAAATGGTGACAAAATAGCCATCAAACTCTTTGCAAGTGGAAGCTTCTTAAATCCTGATGAAGTTCCAAAAGAGGCAAGGGATTACATATTAAACAAATTGGCAGATATGGAAGAGATAAGTGAAATAGTTGTTGAATCCAGACCGGAATATGTCAAGAAAGAGGTTTTGGATGAAATCTTTGATATCATAGGAGACAAGTTATTTGAAATCAGCATAGGCTTGGAAACTTCAAATGAGGAAACCAGATTGAATAAGATCAATAAGGGATTTAACAACAAGACCTTTGAAAAGGCAATAGACCTCATCAAGGAATATAAGAAAGACCACAATATCAAATCAAAAGGATACATATTCGTTAAACCTATATTGACTTCCGAACAGGAAGCTATAAATGAAGCAATTGAAACAGCAAACTACTGTAAAAGCATTGGAGTGGACAGAGTTTCATGTTGCCCAGCAACAATTCACAGAGGAACATTAATCGAAAGGCTTTGGAGAAGAGGATCCTACCAACCACCGTGGATTTGGTCTACTGTAGAAGTGATAAACACCATCAGACAAAATGTCGACATTCCTGCATTGATGGACACTTCAGGATTCGGTTCAAGAAGAGGTCCTTACAATTGTAAAAAATGCAATAAGGAATTGAAACACAAAATCATTGATTCAAACTTTAATCAAAGTCAGATAGAACATGACTGTGACTGCAAGAAGGAATGGATTGCTGAAGTGAAATTTTCTGATTTGAACAAATCCAAAACTCCAATTAGACATTTACCGTTATATTAAAATATAAAATATAATTAAGTGAATAAAATATAAGTCAACAAATAAACAATAATTCAACAAATAAACTATAATTCAGCAATAAACTATAATCCAAAGAAAAGCAGTCCTGTTGGAAAAATATGCTGAGAATATATATTTATAAATAATAAAAATTATAAAGATATTAGACAAGTATATTGAAATAAATTATAATTATACTGAATGAATTCAATAAAATAAGGAGGAAAAAAACTTGCATAAACAAACTACATTAAGCATAATCGCAATTATTTTAGGGATTATCACAATTGCATTCCCAATGCTTGGAGTAATTGGTGCAGCAGATATCCTTGGATTGTCTGTTTTATTACTTGCAATCTTCTTATTGGCAAATGGTGTTAGTGAAGTGGAATACAACACAACAAGAGGATTAATAAATACCATTTTAGGATTAATAATGTTAGTAATAAGTTTAGGTTTGATATTTAACCCAAGCATATTTGCATTTTTAACTGCCCTAACAATCTATTTGGCAGGAATATTCCTAATCCTAATAGGTTTAATCATCATCGTAGGTAACAGAGACAACAAATATGGATTCTGGATGGGAATACTTGGAATACTTTTAGGTGTAATCTACATTATTATTGGAACCTATATCAATAACCCATTAATTCTCGGTTCACTAATCGGTATTTGGTTAATTGTAACTGGAATATTAAACTTATTAAACGATGACTATTAATTTAAATCAGAATAAAAAAAAAAAAATATAAATAAAGATCAAATCAAGAATTAATAAAGAATTGATAAGAATCTAAATAAAAAAATAATAAGAATTAATAAAAACGAATAAATAATAAACTATTATTATTTATTCACCTACTATTTTTTTAAAAAAATAAAACTTTAATCAAAATACTATTTTTAAAAACATTCTATTAGGAAATAAACTATGATAGCAATAATTGCAGACTTTGATCCAGTCCATAAGGGACATGAGGAACTGATTAGAAATACTCGTAAAATAGCTGATGAAAAAGGCATTGAAGTAGTTGTCTACTTGAATAAGGGCTACAGTGCAAATCATGCTCCTTTTTTCACCCCATTTGAAGCAAGAAAAGAAATGGTTCTTGCATTAGGTGCAGATAAAGTCGTTGGAATTGAAGGATTGCATCATAGACTTATTTTATCATATAGTGTGCCAATCAGACTTGCAAAAATGCATGAAGATGGGGTTACAGACTACATTACCGCTGCAGACATTAGCTTGGATGAGGTTAAAAAATATGCTGAAAGGTTCATTCAAGAAGGCAGTTTCCTTGGAATTCCTCAAGATTTTCCTAATCGTAATGTGATAAGATGGTATGCAATAAACGAATTCCTATCTAAAAAATTCGATAGAAAAATTGATTTCCATCTCATTCCTGAAGTTACAAATCCTAAAAAGATTTCTGGAAGATTTATCAGAAAGGAGATTCTTAAAAACGATTTGACAATAACTAAAGAGATAAGGGAATTGCTTCCTGAAACTAGTATTGAAATTTTAGAAAGGGAAATAGAAAAGGGCACAATTCCTGGAAAAAGGAACATGAAAGTTTTGAAACATAAGATGAACACCTGCTCCAGATCAAGTTTAACAAATATTGCATACTTAAATGGAAAGGCAATCAACAAGATAGTTGAAGGGAGATTCTATAAGGAAGATGACGAATCCATTTGGGCAAGCTTCAGAAGGGCAGATTATGGTCCTGTAATGACTCGTCTTGCAGCTTCATGTATTGAAGAGGAAGTTACAAAGGATGAAGTATTGAAACTGATGAGATATTACGAAGAAAAGGGAGTAATCCCAGAAGAGCAAAACGTTGATAAGGTCATTGAAAGAGCTTGGTATGTAGCTGAAGAAGTGGATAAGGGAGTTTCTGCTAAAGAAGCAAATGAAAAATTCAGAAAGAAACAGAACTTAAAGCTTAATCCACTTATGACACTTGAAGCAGGTCTCAATCTTACTAAATTTGAAGCAAAAAAAGTTCAGGAAGGACTTGAAGCTAAAATATTTGTCTATAAGGACAATCAGATATCCTGTGAGATAAAAGAAAAGAAAATCAAGATAAAAACAAACTTGAAGCTTCCTTCAAAAGAAGTCACATATCTAAGATACATACTTGATTCAAGATATATTCCAGTAAGTGGTGAATTGATTAAAAACAAAATAAATGATTGGAGAGTTAAAATAACTATCCATGATCATTAAAAAAAGATTAGAATTTGAAAAACATTTACTTTATATTTTTTAGCTTTTCAAATTTTTCCCTAGTGGCTAAAGCCATGATTTTAGACTTTCTTTTTTTATCCACATCATCCAAAAATTCCAAAACTTCTATCAACTCTTCATATTTACGTTTGGATTTTTTCTTGGAACTGGATATACGTGATTTTGCAGAAGTTTCAAAATCCCTATTTTCAGTCAAAGCCAATATTTCCCATAGGTCCTTACTTAATCCTAATTTTTCAGCTGTTTCAAAGGTTTCCACCAATAGTGCTGAAACACCTTTTGTATAGGAACTTCTGAGAATCTTTAATTTGGAAACATCCCCAATCTCATCACTGACTACTCTCAATTTGACATTTATATCTTCAGAAGAATCATTATTCTTAATAAATTCCATAACGTTAGATACTAATTCCTTCGCTCTTCTACCTGAGAAGTAAAGATGCAATTCCTCTGAACTCACTCTTCCCATAATTGAGGAATCAATAAAATGCTCATCACCAAGATAATTTTCTATTTGCTTTGCAGTGTTTGGAGATATGTTATTGAAATCCAAAAATATGCCTTCAGTCAATGAACCATACTTCAATGCAACAGTCAATGCACTTTGAGGACTATTAGCAGAAATTAGAATATCAGACTCTTGAGCAACCTCTTCAAAACTGTCTAAAACAATTAAATCGAGAGATTTAACCAATTCTTTTGTCTTTTTTGACCGTCCTTCAGTTGAAGTAAGGACTTCAAATCCATAAGACAAAAATATTTTTGATAAGGTGTATGACACTTCACCAAAACCGATAAATCCAAATTTCATAATTTACCCCCTTTGAAAATCATTATAATGTAGTTAAAACATGAGATCCTTCTTCAATTCCTAACTCTTTGGAAATGGCTGGACATTTTGTACAAAGCAATGCAAAGACATCATGCCCCTTAAAGTTCATTTCTGTCAATCCTTCGAAATTGCCCATTCCTTTGGAAATCACGAATGGAGAATTCAAAAGGACCTCCTTGAATTCATCTGATATCATAGATTCCACAACTCCTACAGAGTCAGAACCTGTTGTAATCAAGGTAGCGACCTCATCCAAACCAACTTCCAATGCTTCTTCCATACATGCATCATTTAGGATAGGTCTTTCCTTAACCGCTACAGTAATATCAACATCATATTCCTTAATTTTTTCAAGCAAAAGCTTATCGAATACTATTTCTCCAGTATTATCTACCAGATAAAGAACACTGCCATATTTCCTTAAAGCCTCTTCAAATTCATCAATCTTGTTTATCTTCAATTCCTTTTCCAATCCTTCAAAAATCATTGCCTCGAAATCAGTACCTAAATGAAATGTACCAAAGTCAAGAATATTTCCTACAATAGCTATCTTAACATAAGTCTCCAAACTATTGTCTTCCTTTAGTATTTCCCTTACCTTTGGCATTAAGGATAGTGCTATCTCATTGCCTTCCTTCTTTTGATCAAGGTAAGGATCATAACATCCTGTCTCTTTTTTGATATATTGATGAATTCTTGTACCGGTGGCATTTGAAGACAATTCCTTTGAGAAGTTTTCTCCAAGATATGACAAGACATCTTGAATTAATTTAAACTTTAACTCTTCATCATCTGTTGAAAGTTCAATAGCTTCTTTCGCTTGTCTTAAAAAGCATGCACCACAATTGTAATAAACTTTAATAGTATCACCTAAAATTAAAAAATAAATTATTGATATTTTCCTATATTATATATTTATAAATTAAAATTATTAAAATTATTGAAATTATTGAAATTAATTATTAAAATTATAGAAATTAATTATTAAAATTATGAAATTATTGAAAAAAAATATAATATTAAAAATTAGATTTTTAAAAAATAATAGAAAATAAAAAGTAAAAAAGATTAAAATGATTTGAAATGTGAAAAAAAGTAAAAAAAGAGTTTATCCACCATAAATAATTTGGATAAATTCTATTTCATCACCATCTTCAATGGTTTCCTCTTCAATTACAATCTCACCATTCTTTTTGCTTACCATGGTTTCTGAAGATAAGTCTAACTCATCCAATAAATCCTTAATAGTCAAATCACCATCAATAACTCTTTCTTCAACTTGATCTTTAATCTTTAATGTAAAACTCATAAAATCACCTTTTTAATTTTTTCACTTCACTACTAATTTGTACATCATCATATTTAAAATTATAACAATTGCTAATATTTTTATAAAATTTAGAAAAACTTCTTAAAATAATAAGAAATTACTTCAAACATTTTTTAAAGAAGATTATTTGCCCAATTCCTCTAAAAAGGTACATGCTCTGCATAACCTATTTGAAGATGGCTCTCCACATCTTTCACATCTGTCATATTCATAATCATGAGCCAATTCCTGACGAAGAGCCTGTCTTATCTTATCAAATCCTCTAAGTGTAGAATACATTATTGTAGGATGGTCTTTACTCAAATCCTTTAGAATATTGGAGATTTCCATCCTAAATGATTCCTGAGCATAAGGACAGCCTGCAAAGTGAATGTCCAATCCTTTTGCAATAGCATAAAGACCAATTTCCTTTTCAGGAATTTCACGAAGAGGTTTGATTTTAACTGTAAACATTTCACTGTTTGATTCTGTCTTTGGACCTATTTTAGCCAAATTCTCCATATTTCCTTCAAGATAGTTCATTAGAATAGCTTGGGTTTCATCATCCAAATTATGACCTGTAGCAATCTTGGTTGCTCCAAATTCCCTTGCAGCCCTATTTATAATCCAACGTCTAAATACACCACAGTAAGTACAGGATCCTCTATGACCTTCCGTCTCCATTATTTCATCCAAGTCGATCCCGAAACTTTCCTTAAATGATACAACCTTATGTGGAATTCCAAGTCTCTCAGCATGTGCCTTTGCGATTTCTACCCCTTCATCTCTGTAACCGGCTATTCCTTCATCAATGGTTACAGCACATAATTCTATAATATATCTTTTGACATATGAATTGAGAATTTCGAGAGTCACTACACTATCCTTTCCTCCAGACAATGCAACCAAAACCTTATCTCCCTTTTCAAGGAATTTTTCCTTTTTGATTGTTTGCTTGACCTTCTTTTCAATGCTTTCTATAAAGCAATCCTTACATAAGGCCTGTCCGGAAGCCTTTCTTTTTATAATCACATTCGGATTTCCACATTTAGTACAAGATTCCATATTAAAGTCATCCTTTTTAAAATAATAAAACTAATAAAATTTATTATATTCGTTTAATAATTCTAATTTTAACTAACTAATTGATTTTTAAATTACATATCCGCTACAAATTCAGCCAATTGATTTAGTGTACTCACTTCATAAACTTGAGCACCTGCACCTCTATACAATGAAATGCAACTGTCAACAACATCCCATTTCTTCTTAGCCTCTGGGTTTAGAATAATCACTTTCTTAGCCATACTGGACATTTGGGAAATAAGCTCTACACTTGCAGGCACACCATTAACCTTAGGACCTGCCCAATCCCTACAATCGGACAATAAGATAATATATGACTTATTGCTTATATCTGCCTGCTCAATAAATGATTTAAATGCAGTAAACATGTTGGATGTTCCCCTAACCATCATATTACGCATACGAAGCAATCTTATCTCTGCAAAAGCATTAATCATGTATTTTTCTTTTAAAAATTCAGTTGTTTCTATTGTCTTATTGTCAAATTCAAACATTCTTGAGTCTTTGAATGTCTTTTGACATGCAAACATCAACATGAAAAACCAACTGCTAATCCATTCACATGAACCGCTGACATCATTCAAGAACAAATGCTGTTTTCTATGAGGTTTCTTCTTTACATGAACAAGGTCAATCGGCACCCCACCATACTTCATATTTTGTCTCATTGTCCTTCTCATGTCAATTTTGTTTGAGCGAGCCAATCTTTTTCTTCTTGACTGCTTGTTTGCAATTTTTCTACCAAGCTCTACACATAATTCAAATACTCTTTCATCGTATTTGTTAAGTTTGGACAAATCACTGTTTAGAATATCATTATCTCTTGCAAGGTCCTTGTCCCTGTCTTCAAGGATAGGTCTTCCTGCAAAGTATTCCATAGCCTGTTCTGCACCCATTTGAATTTGCTTTCCCCCAGTTCCCTTTTGCTTGGTAATTTTCCATTCATGCTGTGAAAGCTTTCCTTTCATGGTATTTTGCCTATATGACCTATTAAGTTCATCAGTTAAATTCTTTGTAGTTTTTTTAGCGAAGAATCCATCGAAAGACTCATTGAATTTAGGGATGTCATACTTGCTTTTGACATAAATAGACCTGAATGCATCCTTTAAAAGATCCACATTCTCTTCACCCAATAGATCATATGCATCTATTGCAGACTGGGTAGACCTAACACTTACAGGCATTCCCTTTTTTCTCAAATCATTTGATAATCTTACGATTTTCTCTTCCATATTAAAACCTTAAAATAACGTTTAGAGTGCAGATAATTAAAACTATCATTAGACTCATATTATAAGAATTCTAAATACAACTAATCATCCATATATTCGTTTCTAAAGATTTCTTTGATTACTTTAGCTTTGTCAGGTTCTGTCTTAACAGCTACGCCGACACTGTCCTCAAGTGCAGCATCGACATTCTTGAAATCTTTATCCAAGTGCATTACAGAGTTGACCCAATCAATTGAAGCTCTTACAGATGGTTTCTTATTTAAGTTGAATTTTCTGATTCTATGAACCATATTGACAACTTTCTTGACCAAACCACTGTCTGCAGTTGGTATTCTGGCTTTGACAATAGCCATTTCACGTTCAACTGAAGGATATGAAATATATAAGAACAGACATCTGTCCTTTGTCTCTTCAAGCAAGTTTCTTTGAGCGTTTGAAGTAAGCATTACCATCAAATCATTTTGAAGGTCAAAAGTGCCTAAATCATTTACAGTAATCTGCTTTTCACCTAAAGCTTGTAGAAGAAAACTTTCCACTTCTTCATCTGCCTTATCGATTTCGTCAATGAGAAGAAGTGATGGCTTGTCATTCATAAATGAAGTTAAAAGTGGTCTTCTGATAAAGAAATCATCTTCAAATATTGATTCTTCACCTTTTTGGCTACATTTGAACGCTTCCAAGTGGAGCAATTGCTTTTGATAGTTCCATTCTCCTACAATCTGTTCAAAAGTAATCCCTTCATAACATTGAATCCTAAAGAATTCCATTCCTAAACATTCAGCAACAGCCTTTGCAAGTTCTGTCTTACCTACTCCAGGAGGTCCTTCAATCAAGATCGGCTTTTTTAAAGATAAAGATAAGAATACTGAAGTGATGATTTCATTATTAGAGATATAACCAGTACTTTCAAGTTTTTTATCAATTTCCTCTATGGTTAATTCTTCATCTGTCATTTAAAAACCTTTTTTAGTTAATTAAAAATAAAATAAATATAAAATTAATATAAAATTAATATTGAAAAAATAATTTTTCATATTGAATTTTATATACTATAATTCATAGTATATTAAATATTTGTTTAATATATATAAATAATTTATTGTTTTATAATATTAAAACTAAAATTAGAATATTCTTCTGTGATAAAATGAAAATGAAAAAAATCGTTGCATGGTTCTTTGTTTTAATCCTCCTATTCGGAGGAGTCTGCATTTGTACCATGTACATATAGATATCAAATTTATATAACTTGTGTTATAAATAATACTATAATAATACAATACTAATTTTAAAAAAGGAAAATAAAATATGAAAACCAATCCAAAAATACTTCTTTATATTTTAATGATTTCAACACTTGGAATAAACACTCCATTAAGCATTGTTGGAATTATATCACAAATAGCGGAGTATTTCAATACATCAATAGCTATTTCTGGACTTTATGTAAGTTCATTTACATTTACAATAGCTATATGTGGATTGTTCATACCTATTTTATTTTCAAGATTTGAGAGAAAAAGAACAT
>CAJOMK010000031.1 GCA_905235495.1 uncultured Methanobrevibacter sp. | reverse complement strand
GTTTAGTGTAATCCATTATTATCAAAAATAGATTTGTCAATATATATAGTTTGTGATTTGAATTTGGGTGCGAAAAAAAATAGTTTAAAAGTAAAAAAAGTATAAAATATTAAAAAATTTAAAAAAGAAAAATTAAAATAAAAAAGAGAAATAAAATTATGATTGGACTATAAAGAAGCGAATACTTTATCAAGTGCTTCCACAAGTGCATCAATATCTTCTTCCTTAACCACCAAAGGAGGAGTAAACCTTAATACATTACCTGCAGTACAGTTGATCAAGAATCCTTCTTCAAGCATTTTGCCAACTATGTCCGCTCCTTCAAAGTTCAATTCAACACCAATCAAAAGACCAGATCCTCTTACATCAGTAATGAAGTCGTATTTTTCTTTTAATAGTGCTAATTTATCCAAGAAGTATTCTCCCATTTTCTTACTGTGCTCTACAAGGTTTTCCTCTTCAAAAACATCCAATACAGCATTTGCTGCTGCACCTGCAAGTGGGCTTCCTGCAAAGGTTGTACCATGGTCACCAGGTACAAAACCACCAGCTACATCCTCTTTTGCCAAGAATGCTGCCATTGGGAATCCTCCACCAATACCTTTTGCTACAGTCATTATGTCTGCATCTATGCCAAACAATTCATGAGCAAATAAAGCACCGCATCTTCCGAAACCGGATTGCACTTCATCTACAATGATTAAAACTCCTTTTTCCTTACATAAGTCATTTAATCCTTTGTAGAATTCTGGGGATGCTACATGAACTCCACCTTCACCTTGAACTGGCTCAATGATAATAGCTACAGTGTTTTCAGTAATGGCTTCCTTTACACTGTCCAAATTACCGAATTCAACTTTCTTGAATCCTTTTGGCAAGTTTTCCACATAAGGTGCACTGTATTCTGAGTGGTCAGTAACGGATAAGGTCAATAAGGTTCTTCCGTGGAATGAGTCTCCACAGTACAATACTTCGTGCTTACCGCTATATTTGATTGCAAGCTTAAGTGCTCCTTCATTAGCTTCAGCACCAGAGTTTGCAAAAAAGATTCTGTTAAATTTGGTTGCATCAACTAATCTTTTAGCATAAATGGTAGCAGGTTCGTTATAGTAAATGCTTGAAATGTGAATAAGCTTTTCAGCTTGATCTTGAATAGCTTTCACAAGCTTAGGATGATTGTGACCTAAACAGTTTACAGCAATACCTGCTAAAAAGTCCAAATACTCGTTACCGTCAATATCCCATAATTTGATACCTTCTCCATGGCCAAGTACAATTGGAACTCTATTAAATGTATTAATGAAATATTTATCTTCAATATCAATGATTTCCTGTGTTTTCATAAAATTCCTCTCATTCTTAATTTTTTAAATGAACAGATAAGTGTAAGTAAAATAATCGTTAATAAGATTAAAATCAAAAAATTTTTCGCCTATTAAAGATTGAACACAATTATATTTATAGTTTATTATATAAAAGAATAAGTAATGAAATAAGATTTATATTATGGATGGATTATATGGCACCGATAATACTAGGCAAAACTGGATTGAAAATAGAGAAAAATGGTTTTGGTGCTCTCCCTATTCAAAGGGATTCATTTGAGGAAACTAAGGAGATTGTTCAAAAGGCTTATGTTAATGGAATTAACTTCTATGATACCGCAAGAGCATACACCGATAGTGAAGAAAAGCTGAACTATGCTTTTGAAAGGTTCAATGAAAAATACCCAAGGGAAAGCATCATAATAGCTAGCAAAACCCAAGGGGAAAACAGAAAGGACATTGAAAAAGACATTAAGATCAGCCTCGATAATCTTGGAACCGATTATATTGATCTATATCAAATCCACAACCCGTCATTCTGCCCAACAGAGGGAGACGGAAGCGGTGCATATGATGCACTATTCGATCTTTATGATGAAGGAACAATAAGACATATCGGATTGACATCTCATAAGGCAGAACTGGCTAAAGAAGCTATTGAAAGTGGATTATATGAAACCATACAATTCCCATTCTCTTATCTTACCGGATCAAATGAATTATCCATTGTTGAAATGGCTAGATCAAATAATATAGGATTCATTGCAATGAAAGCAATGAGCGGAGGATTGAATAGAAGTTCAAAAGCCGCTTATGCATACATACACAGTTTCGACAATGTTGTTCCTATTTGGGGAGTTCAAAGAATGTCTGAACTTGACAAGTTCCTGTCATATATGAAAGAAGATGTAAAGCTTGATAAGGAATTAGAAGAACTAATCAGACAAGAAAGAGAGGAACTTCAAGGAGACTTCTGCAGAGGCTGCACATACTGTATGCCATGTCCACAGGACATTCAGATTTTCATATGTGCAAGAATGTCACTATGGATGAGAAGATTCCCTACAGAACCTAATTTGGATGAAGCAACCCAAGAGAAAATGAAAAAGATAGAAGAATGTACAGAATGCGGACAGTGCATAAGCAAATGCCCATATGAACTAAACATTCCAGAGCTTTTAAAGAAAAACTATGAAGATTATCAAAAAGTTCTATCTGGATAGACAATAATCGAATAATTTTTTAAATAATTAAGTTTATATTCTAAAAAATACATTATTAAATTAGATATTAAAATTAATGGTAAACTAAAGTTTACAGAATTTAAAAAATTATTTTAAAAGAATTATTTGAATAAAGAGTTTAAATAAAGATTTAAATAATTATTTTAAAAATTATTAAATATCTAAATTTACTTAAAAAAGTGATTATAATGAAAAAAGCAATTATTGAAACTGAAAAAGGAGACATCGTATTGGAATTATTCCCAAATGAAGCTCCTGGAACTGTAGCAAACTTTGAAAAATTAGCAAACAGTGGATTCTATGATGGTTTAACTTTCCACAGAGTAATCCCTGACTTTGTAATTCAAGGTGGTTGTCCTATCGGTAACGGTACTGGTGGCCCTGGTTGGACCATTAAATGTGAAACTGAAGGAAACCCGCACAAACATGGAACTGGAGCATTATCTATGGCTCATGCAGGTAAAGACACTGGTGGAAGCCAATTCTTTATTACTCACAGTCCACAACCTCACTTAGATGGTGTTCACACCGTATTTGGACAAGTTATTGAAGGTATGGATGTTGTAAACTCTATCCGTGCTGGAGATAAAATGTTAAAAGTAACCGTTCAAGGTTAGATTAAAAATTAAAGCAGTTTTTAACTGCTACTTATTCTTTTTTTTAAATTTTTCTCAATACATTGTTAAATTAAAACTTTTTTAAAAAATATCTAACTTAATCTGCCGTAATCATCCCAATTGCCATACATTTTTTCTTCTTTGGTGTTTTTTAAAAAAGTATCCAACTTCTTTTTATAAAGTTTTTTATCTTTTTTATCATTTTGAATGCTTGCAATCTTTACTCTTTTGTAAATTGGAGGAAAATTGTTAAAGTTTTCCCAAGTTTCTGGATCCTTTTTTAACCTGTTTAAAATAGCTCTGCTTATTTTAAACTCCTTTTCAAAATCATCGGGCAGTGCCTCTAATCCTGCTTCAGTCAGAAGTTTATGTTCAATTAACCATCTTGCACGTTCCCGATTTAACTGAGACCAATTGCTATTTTTTCTCCTTGGAGAGAATCTCTGCATCCTTACTCCATCAATCAGGCCATAAACTGAATCAATCCAACCAAATGATAATGCAACATAAACTGCATCCCTATATGAGAAAGTGCCTTCCACCGGTTTTCCTCTTTTACAAACTATCCAACACTCCTCCTCACTTGCATGATTCTTCTCCAGCCAATCCCTAAATTCAGATGGACTTTTGCAATCTAAAATATTTTTAATTACCATCGATTTCCTCCCACTTAGGATTGGTAGGTTTCTTAAGGGTTAAGAATAAGCATACTGCAAATACAACTATTGCACAGATAAGTGTAATAAGCAATCTTTCAAGGGAAGAGACCTGCAAAATTTCAACCATTCCACCAAACCAAACAAATGCAATACATATAGGAAGAAGATACTTTACAATAAAGAGCCATCCTTTACCCAACTTAATTGTCCTTGATTGTGAATTCAAATAATCAACCAAGTTTTCAGCCTTGTATATCCAAGCAAAGAGTATGCATTCAAGGATTATGCAAAACAGTACTGCAATCTGATTGATATAGGTATCAACATATTCAAGCAATGTACCTCCGAAGGCAGTTGCATAAATCATTGACATTACCCCTCCGATAATACATAGTGTTGTCACTGTCTTTTTTCTGGATATGTTAAATTTATTTTGTATTGAAAAGGATAATGGTTCAATCATTGTCAAAATGCTGGTAAGTCCTGCAATGAAAATTGTCAGGAAGAACAATGGACCAATGACATATGCCCATTGACCTAAAATATTAAATACAGCCGGGTAAACTACAAATATCAGTCCAGTACCTTGGCTTACAATATCGGAAACAGGTGTTGCAGTTTGCAAGGACATATAACCTAAAATTGAAAATACCGCAATAGCTGAAATATTTTCAAATAATGAATTTGATAAAGCTATTATAAGGGTATTAGTAACTATATCAGTATCCTCCTTTAGATAGCCTGCAAAGGTTATTGTTCCACTAAAACCAATGCTTAAAGAGAAAATGATTTGACTGAAAGCCAACATCCAAATATTAAAATCTGTTAAAAGTGACCAATCAGGAGTGTACAATTCAGCAAGACCAATTGAAGCACCTGGAAGAGTGAGTGAAAAGGCAACGATTAAACTCATGATGACAAATAATAATGGAACCAAGACTTTTGATGCTCTGCCTAAACCTTTTTCCAAGTCTCTGTGAGAAATGAACCAAACAAGTGTCCAAACAATGAAAAGGGCAATAGCAACTAAAGGAATGAAATCCAAGACTCCACTTACACTGGTGGTTGAATGTGTAAGGGTACTTGAATAGAATAAATTTGGATCTGGTCCCCAGGATTTAAACATGCTTAAAAATATGTAAATTCCATCAAAGCTCAGTAGACTTGAATAATAAGTCATTACTGTAATCAGACAAAGGGGAATGAACCATCCTAAAAATTGCCATCTAGAATCAATACGAGTGACTGTTTTGGCAAATGATGCCTTGAACTTGAATCCGATACCATATTCCAAGAAAAGAATAGGGATTCCCATCAATAAAATAGCTATGATGTAAGGTACAAAGAATGCTCCTCCTCCGCTGGAATAAAGCACATAAGGGTATCTCCAGATATTTCCAAATCCAACTGCAGAACCAATCATTGCTAAAATGAATGATAAGGTTCCATCCCACTGATTTTCATTAGTCATAATAGTTTCATCCTTAAAAAAAAAAAATTGAAAAAATGTAATGTCATATGTGCTTAACTTATTTATCCATATTTATGTTATTTATTATTTAAATACTTTTGTTTAAATATTTTAAAACATGAAAAACTGATTTTTAATTTATTTAGAACCTTATAGATAAGATAAAATAAGATAAAATAAAACAATTAGAATAGGTGATTATATGGAATAGGAAATACGTGGCGGTTCATTCCCTATTGTAATCTGCACATTGCAAGAAGGGGAAACCATGAAAAATGAAACTGGTGCAATGTCATTTATGACTTTTGGCATGAAAATGGAAACCAATACTGGTGGAGGCCTTTTAAAAGGTCTTGGAAGAGCATTATCTGGGGACAGCTTATTCTTAAACTTCTTTACTGCTGAATCAAACAATCAGCAAATAGGATTTTCAGCACGTACACCTGGAAAAATCTTACCGATCAAATTAGATGGAAGCAATACACTCATCGGTCCAAAAAGTGCATTCTTAGCTGCTGAAAACAGCGCTGAACTTGATATATTCTTTAAAAACAAACTCGGAACTGAAATATTCGGTGGAGAATGATTCATTCTTCAAAAATTCTCAGGAGAAGGAATGGCATTTCTAGAAATCGATGGTGAAGTTATTGAGCATGAACTGCAACCTGGCCAAACCTTGCTTTTAGATCCAGGACATCTCGCTGCAATGGAAGAAAGCGTTGAATTTGAAATTGAAAGAGTGAAAGGAGCTAAAAACATATTGTTCGGTGAAGGATTATTCTTTGCTAAAGTTTCTGGGCTTGGAAAAATATGGATCCAAACCATGCCAATTACAAAATTGGCTGAATCATTAATCCCATATTTGCCAACAAGCAGTAGCAACGGATTTGATTTCTAAAAAAAGTTTATTAAATAAATAATAAACTTTTTCTTATTTTTCTTTAAAACATTTTAAACAGACTTTTTACTGATTTTGATTATTAAGGGCATTTCAACTATTTTTAAATATTTAAATTCTGCCCAATTTAAAGCAAGCATTTAAAGCTAATTAACATGAATCAATACATACTCACATTTTGCCTCATTTCTGAATGGCCATCCCCAACCAGTCAATCCTGAAGACACTATCTGTTTCATGTTTCCAAAGTCATACTCACCATACTTCTTAATTCCCATTAAATCATATAAAAAGCCATATGGGAATACCTGTCCTCCATGAGTATGGCCTGAAATTTCCAGATCAGCTCCTGCTGCGGAATTTTCATCCTGTTCTATAGGTTGATGGTCTATGACAACAATATATTTGGATAGATCACTTTCATCAATCATTTCACTGAGATTTGCCCTTTGAACATCATCATCCCATCCAGCATCAGCTCTACCTACCAGGACAATATCATTGTTGAGTATTATCTTATCATCTTCCAATATTGTTATTCCGCTGCTTTCAATGGATTGTGACAATTCCTCATCAGTGAAAGTCCTGTTTCCATTCTCATAATCGGTTTCATAGGGTTGCCTATCATGGTTTCCATAAACATAATATGTTCCATAAGTTGAATTTATTGTTCCAAATTCCTTAAAGACTTCTTTCATGCTTTCTTTAGATGTACGCTCATCAACAATATCCCCACCTAAAACAACAATGTCCAGATTTAAATCATTCATTTTTTTAATGCTTTCTTCAACCAATTTTGGATTTTGGACAGTACCATAATGAACATCACTTACAAATAAGATTGAATATGATTGATTACCTACCTTGTCAGTGCTTAAATTATATTCAGTCAATTCAATGTTGTTCATTCCATAAACGCTTCCTGCCATTATGATGGCAAAAATGATTATTGCAAATATTCCCTTCTTATGAATTTTTGGAATGAAATTCAAATGTTTGCCTTTCAACAGATATTTCCACAGAAGATAGATTACATCTGCAATTAGGGATGAAATGAAAAGGTACAATGTCAATATAGCTGCATTTGACCATATGTTCAAACAGAATAAAAATGCCAACACTGCAATAATGACACAGATAATCATTTTCTTATTTTTTGATAAAACAGAATCATTTAGAGCATATCTTATTCTAAAAAATGCGTAAAAGCCAATTACAACTCCGATTAATATTCCTATAATTAAGTATTCTTCTAAATAGCCTAATGTGAAAAAATGTATTGGATTCATAATTAAATGTATATTGAACCATTTGATTTAAATTTTTTCAAATCTATCCAATGATTTGGCTATGATACTTCAAAAAAATACATTAAAATTTTTCAAAAATAAGGAATTTCCCAAATTTTCCTAAAAAAATTATAAAATATTAAATAATAGAAAAATAAATCTAATATTATGTGTGGCGAAAAAGAAAATACCGAAGAAAAAATCATGAAGGCAGCATTTGATATTCTTCAAAGAGATGGGCTTGCAAAAACAACTACTAAAAAAATAGCTGCTGAAGCAGGGGTTAATGAAGTAACCCTTTTTAGAAAGTTCGAAAACAAGAAGAATTTAATTAATGTTACTAAAGAGTTCTATTTAAAGAAATTTACAGATAAGTTGGAAGAAAACTTCGATTACACAGAAGAAGAAAATATTGAAGAATACCTCAATAAAACATTTCTTGTTCTTGGAATGTTAGAATTGGAAGAAGAAGATGCTAAGATTGTTAGAGTAGCTTTGGGCGAAGTTAGAGAGAATCCTGAAAACAAACTTTTGATTTCAGAAATTGTAGAACCTGTTTTCAGAAAATTAGAAGGATTCTTTGAATTGCAAAAAGAAAAAGGAGAAATCAGAGATATCAATGTTAAAGCTATTTCATTATTATGTTATAGTATCCTTTTCCAATCTATCCTAATATATCAAATACATCATGATAATCCGAATTTCAAACAAGAATTCACTGGTGAAGATATTTTAGACATTATATATAATGGAATAAAATCTTAATTTAAAGATTTTTTCCAATTTTATTTTTTAAATTTGACCAACGAATTTTTAAATTTTTATCCATTTAGATTATTTTTAAACTTTTTTTAAATCTTTATATCTAAAAAATAAACTCAGACTATTTTTAAATTTTTGCACAATTAATTATAATCTAATTTTTCAATATTTAAGATGCAAGCAAGTGCTCGCATTCGAAAATCTTTATATAATGATTTTTTGATATACAATATTGTGATATATAAATCACACTTAATTAAAAGTAAAAAGATTCCCCAAAATATACCCATAAAAAAATTTTAGGATAAAAGAATTTACGATTGTTTTAATTGTTTTATCAAAAAATTAATTGTTGTATTTATGTTTTATATCAAAACGTAACAACACAGGAATTTTTTTGTCACGTAAATAACCCCCTCATTGACGTGACAGCCATATCAAAAGATTCTAGTAACAAATCAATTCGAAACAGTCCCCATTAATATCGAAATACTAGAATGTTTTGATATTTATAAAATTTAAAGAGTTTTAAGTGAATCCTAAACACGCACTTAAAATTCTTCCCCTTTTTTTATAAATTTTCATTGCATCTAATCTGCTATTTTACTGTTTTAATATCTGTTTATTTACTGTTTTTACTATTTTAGTATTTTACTATTTCACTATTTTACTATTCAATTTTTCATATTCATTTTAAAAACAACTTTTTTTAATTTATCAAAACGTATGTTCCTAATAAAATAGCAAGCAGAATAACGTTTAAAACTGTAAATACAATTAAATATCTCATTTTAAACTCATCATGCTCCCGAATAAGGATCTTATATGAAATCAGATTGGCCATAGAAGCTATAAGAGTTCCTAAACCACCGATATTAATTCCAATGATGATTGCCTCATAATTTGTACTGAAACCACTGAGCAATATTGCAGAAGGAACATTTGAAATGAATTGAGATGCAATAACTCCCCAAAGAACCTCATTTCCAACAATCCAAGTCTTAAACAATTCATTGAAAAATAGAATATCCTCTAAATTGCCGATTAGGATAAACAGTGCAATGAATGTTAAAAGCAGGAAATAATCCACCCCAAGAAATACTCTTTTAAAAAAATGATTCCTATCAATTTCAATCTCTGACATAGTTGGCAGATCTATATCCTCTTTAGGAATAAATAATGACAATACCACTAAAAATGCAACAGATACAATAATATAAGGAAATAGAATCATGAAAAATGATAGGAAAGGAATATGGGACACTGTATACATTACAATATTATGTGGAGCCCCAATAGGAAGAACCATACATCCTACATTAGCTGCAATGGTTTCTAAACTAACTGCGAATATTACTAAATCAAGCCTAGCAACCTTTCTTAAAGCCAATAAGGTAAATGGTACAAAAATAATCAATGAAACATCATTTGTAATGAATATTGAGCTAAAGAAACAAGTAAATACCAAAAATAAAACAAGCCCACGAGTATTGGACACTTTAGCCAATAATCTACAAACCAAAATCTCAAAAACTGACAGATTTTTTAAAATCTCCACAATTAGCATAATGACAAAAAGAAGAATAATTGTTTCCCAATTTATATAATTTAAATAATCCAAACTTGGATTAACAAAAAAGCAAGAAACAATAGCTAAAATAATAGATATGGAGAATATTATCTCTTTTTTAAAAA
>CAJOMK010000030.1 GCA_905235495.1 uncultured Methanobrevibacter sp. | reverse complement strand
TATCATGGAAGTTTTTAAAAGAGAAAACAAAATAAAATTAGATGCAGTCAATGATTGCCTTTTCCAATTTAAAATTTTAGACAAATATCCTGGCAAGGAAACTTTAGAAAAAGCTAAGGAATTATTCACAGATATAAATAATAAAAAGGGAGTGTCTAAATTTTTCCCTTATGTTTGCGGTATTGAAGAGGAATTATTATTTTTGGGTGAAGAATTAGAACTTGTCTTGGCTTTCTTTAATGGAACTCAAAAGAAAATCTTCGAAGATGCATGTTCTGTTTATGACATTTATGAAAGCAATGGAAATTTAATTAATAATACTGAAATTTCTGATACTGCATCTGAAATTAAAAAGATTATTGACATGCCTGAACCTTATTCAGAAATTAGGCGCTTGCCTGAATTAAATAATGCATTTAATACTCGATTTGATGAAATTTTAGAAGAAAAACGCAATATTGTCATAAATGGTGTTGATGGTGATTTTGATAGTGTAATATCTAAATTAACTGATGAGGAACTTAAAAAAGAATTTGAAAATAGAATTATTTTAAGTTTTGATACACTTAAAGCAAAATTATCTTCTGAAAAAAATATGGCAGTTATTAATGGGTACACTACACAATCTGAAAATATCAAAAATAAATTTGAAAATGAAATTCAAGAATTTATCAATAACAGGTCTGACACTATTCCTGTACCTCTTCCTTCTGAAGTAAATGTTGATATTAAAGATATAGTTCATTCGACTAGAGTGAAACTTGAATCAGAACAAGACATTGATAAATTTTTCGAGAACATTAAAAAAGAATTAAAGAACAAACTTGGTGATGCAGATAGCATCAATTTGAGATTATGAGAATTTCAGTTTTTTATTAACATGAAATACATTAAAGGGTTTTAAAATGAATTGTGAAGAAATACAAAATAGACTTAATTCCATATTCAATGTCTATTCCTATCGCCAAATTGTTTTTTGGTATGATGAAGGTAAGGAGTTTCAAGAATATATAGAACATATTAAATTGGATAATGCAAAATTACATATTATAAAAGAAGGCAATTTAATTCATACAAAATACTTAATTGAACATCAGGATAAGGAATCCAATTATCTTATTTATGCACCTTTTGAACAACCAAATGATGATGAAAATTACTTGGCAGATATGAATCATTATGCATTTTCATTTACAGCTGATCCTATTGCTATGATTGGAGAGGAACTTGGTATTGCTCCAGAGTTTTATAATCTAATTAGGAAATATTCTTCATTTTGGAAATCTAAAGCGAGACGAGAATCATTTAAAAATTTAAATGTTCCAAACGATGAATTGGATATTAAAAAAGCTATAATAGCTGTTTTATGCAATCAAAAGGCATTGAAATTTGGTTATGTTGTTCGTGAAGTTATTGTGAATAATTTTGGTGAAGAAAATGAAATTATAAAACGTTTTGAAAACTTTAATGTACTGGATGATTTTTGGGATATGGTTTCCAGTACCTTTTCATATTCTGATGAAAAGCCAAGCGTCAACAGATTGGTTAGGTCATTAATTCTTAATTACACAGCAAGTTTATATCAAGGACCTACACCTAAATCATGGGACAAATACTTGGTGAAAGATAAAAATAATGCATATTTTTTTATAAGTGAATTCATGAATAACTCTAATTACTCAGAGTATTATGATAGAATCGCTAAAAAATTAGAACCAAAATTAAACATTACAAGTTTAGGATATGCCAGTGTTGATGCTTATGCAAAATGTGATTCATTTGAGAAATTTGATGAAAATATAATTTATCATTATACTGAAATCCTATATGAAAATCAGACGGATTTAGGCAGTGAATTTAAAGAATTGCTTGAAGATAGGAAGAAGACTCATTTTTATCCAAAATATGAGAATAATTATAATGTCTTGGATTATTCAAATAAGTTTATTTCATTAATTAATGAATTTATGAGGATAGAACTTCCAGAAGATGCCGATGATTTAATTAAGATCTATGCAGAAAAATGGGTTTATTTGGATTCATATTATAGAAAATTCTATTATTTCTATGACTCTTTGGAAGATACTGAGTATTTAGAAGATCTAAGACAATTAATTGAAAATTTATATGTTAATCGATTCTTAAGTAAAATAAATCCTATATTCACTAAGAGTTTGGAAGGAAAATCCTTAAATGATTTGGATGTGTTAAAACAATGGAAATTTTACAAACAAAATATTCCTGCAGCTATTAGAAAACATAAGACTGCTGTAATAATTTCAGATGCATTTAGATATGGTTGTGCAGTTGAGTTAGTTGCAGAGCTTGAAAAAGATCCAAATAGGACTCCTACAATTGCACCAATGTTATCTTCAATACCTTCTTATACTGCATTAGGCATGGCATCTCTTCTACCTAACAAAGAGATAAGATATGATAACGATAACATTTTAGTTGATGATATGAACTGTAGATCTACTGATGAGAGAAATAAGATTTTAAATTCATATGCTAGCGATTCTTTGGCAATATCTTATGAGGAAGTAGACAAATTAAAGATTAATGACTTAAAAGAAATAATGAAAGGAGTTAATTTGGTTTATATATACCATAATAAGATTGATGCTAGAGGAGATTATGCTCCTTCAGAAAATGAAGTCTTTAATGCAGCCCAAGAGACAATAGATGATTTACAAAAGTTAATTACTAAATTAAGCACTTTGAATTATGCTCACATATACATTACTGCAGATCATGGATTTATTTATAATCGTGATAAGCTTAAAGAACATGATAAAGTTGATTTAGATAAATTCAAAGAGAAAAAGCATAAACGATTTATTATTTCAGAAACCCCATTGCCTATTGATGGTGCCGTTTCAATTTCAATGGATTATTTGGATATGAGTTTGTATGCAAATGTTCCAATTGGTTCAGACATTTTTAAAGCTCCAGGTTCCAGTCATAACTTTGTTCATGGAGGCGCAAACCTTGAGGAATGTATTGTTCCATTTTTAGAAGTTAAGGCTGGAAAAGGTGCAAGAAACCAAAGAACTGTTGAACTTCAATTAGTAATGACAAGAAAAATTGTAACAAATCATGAAGTTAATTTAAGGTTTTTCCAAAAGGAAAATGTTTCTGATACTGTTGTTCCTCTAGAAGCATCAATATATTTTGTTGATGAAGATAATAATAAAATTTCTGGTGAAGAGATTATTTATGCAGATAAAAATACTCAATATTCAGAAGAACGTGAATTTATGAGTCATTTTAGATTGCTTCAAAGACAATATGACAAATCAAAAGATTATTATTTGATTATTAGAGATTTGAAAGAGGATATTGAAGTCGACAGAATTCCATTTACAATAGACATAGCATTTCAGGATGGATTTGATTTCTTATAGGAGGAATATAAATGGAATCATATGATTTAGAAGATGATTTAAACGAAAAATTAAGGCATTACTTTGATGGCAAAATTGTTAGGAAAGATTTAACAAAAAGAGTTAAGGAAGGTGCAAATGTTCCTGTTTATGTTCTTGAATATCTATTAGGAAAATATTGTTCTCAAGACGAAACATTAATTGAACAAGGGGTTCAAAATGTGAAGAACATTCTTGCAAACAATTATGTTCGTCCTGATGAAGCTCAAAAAATATTATCAAAACTAAAAGAATTAGGCACATATTCAATCATTGATGTTGTTACAGTCAGTCTGGATTATAGGACAGACACTTATTTAGCGACATTTTCCAATTTAGGACTTAAGAACATTCCAATCAATCCTGATTTCCCGCAAAGATATGAAAGGCTTTTAGGGGGAAATTTATGGTGCATGATTAATTTAGAATATTCATTTGATGAAGCTGACATGAGGTCAAACACGATAAAAATCAGAGACTTGCAACCGATTCAACTTCCTAACATTGATTTAGATGACATATTATGGAATAGGAAGAATTTCACTAAAGAAGAATGGATTGATTTGCTTTTAAAATCTTGCGGTATGGAGCCTACACAATTTGACAATCGTGTTAAATGGTTGCTCATAGCAAGATTGATTCCTTTGGTTGAAAATAACTTCAATTTATGTGAATTGGGTCCTCGCGGTACAGGTAAGTCTCACATTTATAAGGAAATTTCTCCTAACAGTATTTTAGTATCTGGTGGTCAAACCACTGTCGCTAATTTATTCTATAATATGTCTACTAGACAAATTGGTCTTGTTGGAATGTGGGATTGTGTTGCTTTTGATGAAGTTGCCGGTATCAAATTTAAGGATCAAGATGGGATAGCTATAATGAAGGATTTTATGGCTTCAGGTTCTTTCTCTAGAGGCAAGGAGGAGAAAAATGCAAATGCTTCTATGGTATTTGTTGGAAACATTAATCAGAGTGTTGAATCTCTTTTAAAGACATCTAGTTTATTTGACCCATTCCCTTCAGAAATGGGAACAGACACAGCATTCTTTGATAGAATGCACTGTTATATACCAGGTTGGGAAATTCCTAAATATCGTCCAGAATTCTTTACTGATGATTTTGGATTTATAACAGATTATTTGTCTGAATTTTTCCGTGAAATGAGAAAACGTTCATTCTCTGATTCTTATACTCACTATTTTAAATTAGGTTATGATTTAAACCAAAGAGACACCATTGCAGTAAATCGTATGGTATCAGGTCTTGTTAAATTAGTTTATCCTGATGGCAATTTTGATAAAGAAGAAATCCGTGAAATCTTAGAATTGGCATTGGAATCTAGACGCAGAGTAAAGGAACAACTTAAAAAAATTGGTGGAATGGAATTTTATGATGTTAATTTTTCATACATTGATTTGGAAGAGAATAAGGAATATTATGTAGGTGTTCAAGAGCAGGCAAGCAGTACTTTAATCCCAGAAGGAGATTTGAAGCCAGGTCATTTATATTCAGTAGGGCCTTCAGAAAGTGGCAAATTTGGAGTTTACAAGTTTGAGACTGAAATGATGAGTGGTAATGGTAAATTTACTCCTAATGGAATAGGTTCTAATAAAGAAGTTAATGAAGCTGTTAAAATTGCTTATCAATACTTTAAGTCTAATGCAAGTTCAGTCAGTGGACAAATTTCATATACTGACAAGGATTATGTGATGCAGGTAAAAGATTTGCATGGCATTGGCATGACAAAGCAATTAACCTTAGCTACTTTTATAGTGTTATGTAGTGTTGCAATAAACAGGCAAGTTATACCATCTACAGCTATATTAGGTAACTTCTCTTTGGGAGGAACTGTTGAAAAAGTACAGAATTTGGCAGATGCTCTACAAGTTTGCCAAGATGCTGGAGCAAAAAAAGTTTTAATTCCTATGAGTTCTTATTCTGACTTTGGATTGGTACCTCCAGAATTGCTAGCTAAATTTACTATGATTCCATATAACAATCCAATTGAAGCAGTTATGAAAGCTTTAGGTGTTGAATAATCAATTACAACTTTTTTTTATTTATCTAATAGCTATTAAATAGCTATTAGGACATTAATTTTAATTTTTTTAAATTACAAACTATTTCTATGGACAATGAAACACTTATCTTGATAGCGTACATCAAGAATGCACCAACCAGAGAGAAGGTGCTGAAGTCATTTGAAGGCGAGGACTTTCTAAGACCAATTGAAATTTCCAGGAAAACAGGTCTTCACCCTAACAATGTCAGCAGGAAATTGAAGGACCTTAGAGATTATGAACTGGTCCATGTGATAAATCCAGAGTACCATGTTCCCAAACTGTACAGGCTGACCGAAAGAGGCAGGAAAATTCTCAAGTTTTTGGAATGAAAAATCTGATTTTCGCATAAACTCTCCTTTTCAACAGACATGATATGAGGGTGAAAAACTTCATTGCAAATTCTAAATTAAACTAATAAGGAAACCGACATCATCATTGGAAACCCATAGGAATATGGCACTTATCTTAAATAATCTGGCACCATATGCCAAACTGCCATAATTTCCATTTCCATGTATCATAAGGGACTTTTCAAGGAATTTCTAAAAATAAAATAAGTTTATATACTAGATAGTATAAATTAATAATTAAATTGTTCGTAAAGGTAAAAATCAATTTGTTATATACAAGTCAGGAACGCCTTAACTAACTATTATACTTATCCTATACTATCAATACTGTTTGAAATTAACTTTATTTTAAAGTTAATAAACTTTTTTTTTTTATGTTCTGAAAGATTAATCATATACTTGTATCAAATATGGTTAATATGAAAATAATTATTCTTTCTCTTATAAAACCCTTTTTTCAAGAAAAATCTGATAAAATTAACCGAAAAATATAAACCTTTTTATAAGATTATACATAAAAGTATAATTAATATAAAATATTTTATAATAATTATCTCTCTTAAGAATATGATTTAAGAAAGAACTATAAAATTTTATTTAAAAAGTATAAAAATCAAGTTTTAAGATAATAAAAATTATGAGACTTATTATTAGAATTATGGAGGAATATGATTGCTTTTATTAATTAGTCCTATCAATCATGATGAAGCTGTTGAATCCATTGAAGGTGGAGCAGATATAGTAGATGTTAAAAATCCTAAAGAAGGTTCCCTTGGAGCTAATTTTCCTTGGGTTATTAAAGATATTAGGGAACTTACTCCTGATGATATGCTTGTCAGCGCAACTTTAGGTGATGTTCCATACAAACCTGGAACTGTTTCTTTAGCAGCTATGGGTGCTTTGGTTTCTGGTGCAGATTACATTAAAGTAGGATTATATGGTCCAAGTAACTATGAAGAAGCTTTAGAAGTTATGGAAAATGTAGTAAATACTGTAAAAGATACAGATTCTAATGCTATTATCGTTGCTTCAGGTTATGCTGATGCTCATAGAGTTGGAGCTGTAAGTCCATGGGATATTCCTAAAGTAGCAAGAGATGCTGGAGCAGATTTGGCTATGTTAGATACTGCTGTTAAAGATGGACACACATTATTTGATTATTTGGATATTGATGATTGTAAAAAATTCACAGAAGAAGCTCATAGTTATGGTTTAAAAGTTGCTTTAGCAGGTTCTGTTAAAAAAGATCAGTTAAAACCATTAAATGATATCGGTTGTGATGTTGTAGGTGTTAGAGGTGCTGCTTGTGTTGGTGGAGACAGAAACACAGGACATATTGATCGTACTGCTGTAGCTGAATTAAAGGATTTGGTCAAATCATTTGAAGAATAATTTCAAATATTTTTAATTTGATGCTTAATAATTATCTTAATTTTTTATATTAGGATAATTTTTTTTAAATCATTTTATATTTTTTTAGAAGTTTTAAGGAGGAGAAAGATGCAATTTTCAGATAAGATTTATAATGCAAAACCTGGTTACACTTATGATGATTTTTTATTAGTTCCTAATGCTTCTTGGATTGAAGCTAAAGATGTAGAAACTAAAGTTAACTTAACTAAAGACATCCAATTAAACATACCTATTATGAGTGCTGCAATGGACACAGTAACTGAAGCTAATATGGCTATTGCACTTGCTCAAGAAGGGGGAGTCGGGGTAATTCACCGTAATATTACTCAAGAAGCACAAGTTGAAGAAGTCAGAAAAGTAAAACGTGCTGAAGACATCACTGTTCGTGATGTAGTAACAATTAGCCCGGAATCTTCTATTGAAACTGTCCAAGACATTATGGAAAATGAATCTGTTAGTGGTCTTCCTGTTATTGAAAATGAGAAGATTGTAGGAATCATCTCTAAAAGGGATGTGAGGCCATTTTTAAAATCTGATTCTAAAAAATTAGTTAAAGACATTATGACTTCAGATGTAGTAACAATTAAAGAGAGCATCACATCTGAAGAAGCATTGGATATCGCTTATGAAAACAAGGTTGAAAGATTACCTGTTATTAGTGAAGGTGGTGATTTGGTAGGTATTCTTACCATTAAGGATATTTTAAATCAAGATCAACATCCAAATGCTGCAGTTGATAAAAATGGCAAATACTTAGTTGCAGCAGCTTGTGGTCCTTTTGATTTGGACAGAGCTATGGCTTTAGATGAAGTTGGTGCAGACATTATTTCCATTGATTGTGCTCATGCACATAATATGAATGTAGTTAAATTTGCAGAAACCATTAAGGACAATATTGATGCTGATTTATGTATGGGTAATATTGCAACCCGTGAAGCTGCAGAAGACTTGATTGCTCACGGTGCAGATGGACTTAAAGTAGGTATTGGTCCTGGTTCCATTTGTACTACTCGTATTGTAGCAGGTATTGGTGTACCACAAGTAACAGCTATTGCTGAAGTTGCGGATATTGCAAGTGAAGCAGGTGTTCCTGTTATTGCTGACGGGGGATTAAGATTCTCCGGTGATATTGCAAAGGCAATCGGTGCCGGTGCAGATGTAGTAATGCTTGGTAACTTGCTTGCAGGAACCTTGGAATCCCCTGGTGAAGTAGTGACCATGAATGGTAGAAAATACAAAACTTATCGTGGAATGGGTTCCATTGGAGCTATGATTGGTGGATCTGGTGGTGGAGCAGATAGATACTTCCAAGAATTGGAAAAAGGCACCCACATGAAACATTCAAAATTAGTTGCTGAAGGTGTTGAAGGTGTAGTTCCATACAAAGGAACCGTATCTGAAGTTGTCTTCCAATTAGTTGGAGGATTAAAATCTTCTATGGGTTACTGTGGAGCTCGTGACATTCCAACTATGAAGGAAGTAGCTCGTTTTGTTAGAATCACTGCAAGTGGAATTAAGGAATCACACCCACATGAATTGATGATTACTAACGAAAGTCCTAATTATCCAACATTAGACTAGTTTGAATTTTAGAATAATTTAAATAAATTATTCTTTTTCTATTTTTATTATTTTCATATTTTTTTTCATTGGTTTTAGTTTTATTTTAATAGATGATTGTTATGAATGGTCAAAAATTGTATTCTTGCATAGTTCTATCAGGAGGAAAGAGTAAAAGAATGGGTCAAGATAAGGGATCTATGATTATTCAAGAGAAACCTATGATTTTACACATACTTGAAAGACTAAACTATAAAATAAATGATGCTATAATTGTTTTAAATGATAGCAAAAGGATAGCTGATTATCAATCATTGCTTAATCAATATTGTGATGGTGAAATTGAAGACAATTTTGATTATTCACTTGAGTTTGTTGAAGATGAAATTAAAGAAAAAGGTCCAATATCAGGAATCATGACTGGGCTTAAGAATATAAAAACAGATTATGCACTTGTTTTGCCATGTGATTCTCCTTTTATAAGTGAGGATAATATAGATGTGATGTTTGATTTGCTTAAAAATAATTTAGATTCAGATAATGATGTTGATGCTATCATACCATTCCACATTAAGTCAAATAAGGATAAATTCAAGAATAATGAAGAGTTTAACTTTGATGATGCTGGTGAAATGAGTGTTGATATGAAAATACACAATAGCGAGCCATTGCATTCAATTTATAAAAAAGAGAATCTGAACAATATAAATGCACTTTTGAATGAAGATAATTTGTATGTAAAGTCATTTATCAGAAGCTTAAATAATCCTATTTTTATTGAAGTGGACAATAAACTACTCTTTGATGAAGACTTTAGAAACTTCAACAGAAAAGAAGATCTTGAAGATTTTGGAATATAGATTAAGGATGTTTTTTTTTCAAAACTATCTTTTTTTTTAACAGAAATGAGAGTCATTGGATTTTGACTTTCCATTTTTATTCCCTTATTCAAGTATTCCATTTGATATGCTGATTTGTGTGATTTTTGGATTATAATATAGTTCTGATAATTTATTGACTATATCAACCTCATAGTCTAATATTGGTTAAAATAAGTATTCTTCCTTTTGAATTGATCTTTTCATGGACTTTTTCAATGATTTCATTATAATTGTCCTTCTTTGCCTTTAGGATAGCAATATCAAAATCTCCTATTTTTTTCTATTGCAGACAATTCATCCTCATTGATTAATTCAACTTTATCAATATTTCCATGCTTTTTAATATTTTCTTGGCTAATTGTAATTGCTTGTTGGCTTTCATCAATTGCATATACCTTTTGAGCACGATTTGAGAATTCTGTAGATATTTCTCCAACACCACAATTAATGTCTAAAACTATATCTGAGTCTTTAACATCAGATTTATAAATGAGAAAATGAGAACTGATCTAATCTCTTCTTTTAAAAATCCTGAGATATCGCAAGTTGTTAAAAAATCAAAGTCATTAATCATATTTTCAACTCAAAAAGAATCATTTGTGTAGATTTATATTTTCAAATTAAACAGTTTTTTGGGATTTATTGAGGTTTTTCCCATCTTTTAAACATTTCATTTTCTATTTTCAAAACATCCAATACTTTTCCTACAATGAAATCAGTGATGTCCTTTATGTTTTCAGGCTCATGATAAAAAGCAGGCATTGCAGGTAAAATTATTCCTCCTTCCTTGGATACTTTAAGCATGTTTTCAATATGCACATCTCTTAAAGGTGTTTCTCTTGGTACTAAAACCAGTTCTCTTCTTTCCTTTAATGCCACATCTGCTACACGGGTGATTGAATTAGATGCATATCCATTAGCTATTGCGGATAATGTTTTCATTGAACAAGGG
>CAJOMK010000029.1 GCA_905235495.1 uncultured Methanobrevibacter sp. | reverse complement strand
ATATTAAATGATTTATTTTTATCTTAATATTTAATTAATTGACTTCGACCCAAGTTTCATCCATATTCTCCCTAAAAAATTTTATTATTATTTTTATTACTTTTTTTATTTAATTTATTAATTTTTAATCATTTTCTAATAATTTAATCCAATTTTTCTATTTTTTATAAATAATTTTATAAGGCACTTTAGATATATAATATAATGTTGTATGTTTATTTAAACTAAATTTTAACATAATCTAAACATAATTTAAAGCTAACTACTTAACTAAAATTTACTATTTATTTTTATTAATTAAATATAGGATTTGTGATAAGATGATCCAAAAGAAGAAATATGCAAAAGCAGCTAAGATCATTCCAGATGGTTATGAATCTGCAAACCAATTTTTTGAAGCTGTTTTTAAGGATAAAGAAATGATTTGGATGGGTCAAAATACAAATGAATTGCATATTGGTCACAATGATGAAGTAAAGCAAGCAATGATTGATTGCATTGGAAGTGACGAATACTGCAAGTACCCACCTCCAGAAGGTTTTACAGAATTGCAATCTTTGATTTTAAAAGATTTGGTCTTGGAAGGCTTAAGCATATATATCAATGCCGGTGCAACTGAATCATTATACTTGGCCATGAATGCTGTATTGTCTCCTGAAGATAATGTAATTACTCCAGATCCAGGATATCTTATTATTGACAATTTTGCAAGCAGATTTGCAAATGAAGTAAGGCAAGTCAAGATTTACAGTGAAGAAAACAACTATAAGTTAACTCCAAAATTAGTTAGGGAAAATATGGATGAGAACACTAAAGTCATTCTTTTAATTGATCCATTAAACCCACTTGGAAGTTCCTACACTGGAGAAGAGATTAAGGAATTTGCAGAGATTGCTATAGAAAATGACTTGTTCCTTATACATGATGTAACTTACAGAGACTTTGCTCAAAAGCATACTCTTGCTGCAAAATATGCTCCAGACAATACCATTACCTGTTACAGTTTCTCCAAGATATTCGGTATGGCAGGATTAAGATTAGGAGCTATCATTTCAAGCGAAGAAGTCATTGATGTTGTAAAAAGCATTATCATTAACGATGTAGGTACAAATATGGTTGCACAGGCTGGTGCAATTGCTGCCTTAAAAACCAAACCTCAATGGATTGATAGAGTCAAAAACACTACCTTTGAAAATCAAAAGATAATCAAGGAAGCTGTTGACCAGTGTGAAGGAGTCTTCTTGCCAGTTTATCCATCAAGTGCAAACATGATGGGAATTGACTTGTCAGGCGCAGGAATCAATCCTGAAGATATGTCCCAATATCTCATCGGCAAAAAGGTATTTACAAGACAAGGTTCCTATACAAGTAATACATTCGGTCACAATTATTTAAGAGTAAGCTACTCAATCGAACCAGAAAAGGTTAAGGTATTTGCTCGTGAATTTGTACTTGCTGTTGAAGCTTTAAGAACTAAATAATTTTATTATTTAGTTTACTTTTTTCTTTTTTTATATTTTTTAAATTGTTTATTTTCTCTTATTTTTTAATTTAATCAATTTTAAACTATTTTCAATATTTTTCATGTAATTTCATGTAAATTAATTCGTATGATATGAAACTTTTAAATTTGATAAAAATAGCTATTTTTTAAGAATAATTTTTGAATAAATTTTTAAAAAAAGTAAAGTAGTTTTTAGAATAATCTTAAAACCTTAAATATTTTTATTTCACTAGTCTTTCAAGTAGTAGTACTCACCTTGCTCTTTTTGTTCTCTGTCAAGGTAAGAATCTAATTTATTTACTCTTGGACGTTTGGTTTCCTTATCTCTTCTAAAGGTAATGTCCAAGTCTCCTAAGAACTGGTTCATGCTTGTTCTTAAATTTGCTGGCTTGTAAGCTATACCATTGAGTCCAGGTTCACCGCTGAAGACCATGGCCCTGTCGGAAATGTAGTCGATAAATACGATATCGTGATCAACAATTAGTGAAGCTGCATTTCTGCTTTCAATGATCTTTCTGATAACTCTAGCTGCAATCAACCTTTGCTCTACATCCAAGAATGCAGTAGGTTCGTCGAAAAGGTAAATGTCTGCATCTTGTGACAAGGTTACAGCAAGTGCAAGTCTTTGAAGTTCCCCACCGCTTAATTTCTTGACCTTTTTGTCAAGCAAATTGTCAAGTGCAAGAGGTCTTCCAACTTCACTGTTGAATATGTTGGAACCATATGTAGGAGCGTTTGCGAAAAGATATTCCTGAGCAGTTCCATCAAAGTCAGTTTCAATGTATTGAGGTTTATATGCAATCTCCACCTCTTCTAAAATTTCTCCTTCACTAGGTTTTTCGACTCCCGCTAATATTTTTGCAAAAGTGGTTTTTCCGATACCGTTTGAACCGAATGCAGTAACAATCTCGTCGTGGTAAATCTTACCTGCTTCTGCCTCAAGTGTGAATCCATCGTATTCCTTTTTAAGGTCGCTGTATTCACTCAATACTTCACCGTCATCTTCTGGGGTTGGTGGACGAATGCTGAATTCAATAGGCTGTTTTCTGATTCTTACGTTTTCCTCTTGAAGGAATCCATTGATGTATGCATTGATCCCAACTCTTACACCTTTATTACCGGAGACAACACCATATCCTCCAGGCTCACCATACAAAAGATGAACATTGTCACTCATTGCATCCAATGTAGCTAAGTCGTGCTCAATTACAAGTACGGATTTCCCTGCTTCTGCAAGGGATCTGATTACCTTAACTGCATTCAATCTTTGACGTACATCCAACCATGATGTAGGTTCGTCGAAGTAGTAGAAATCACCTTCACGAAGAACTGTTGCAGCAATTGCTACTCTTTGAAGTTCCCCACCACTTAAGTTTTGCATGTCCCTTTCAAGAACATTCTTAAGGTCCAAATCATCTACGATTTCCTCTAATTTGTTTCTTTCGTCAACATTTGAAAGCAAGGATTTAACATTACCTTTTACTACTTTGGAAAGCTGATCCACCATTTGAGGTTTGTGAATGATCTTGATTTCACCAGCCTGCAATAATTTGAAATAGTTTTGCAATGATGAACCTTTATAATATTCAATTACCTTATCACAAGTCGCTTCCTCTTCATAATTGCCTAAGTTTGGAATAAGCTCTCCAGACAATATTCTCATGATTGTTGATTTGCCGATACCGTTTTGACCAAGTAAACCAAGAACATTTCCATCTTTTAAGGTAGGTAATCCAAAGAGTTCAAAGCTGTTTTGACCGTATCTGTGGATAGGTTTATCAAGGGCTTCAGGTAAGTTAATGACACTGACTGCACCAAATGGACATCTGTTGGTACAGATACCACATCCAGAACATAATTCTTCTGAAATAAGTGGTTTTTTGCTATTTTCATCAATTACAATTGTATCTTCTTCCATACATACACCCGGACAATAGTGCATACATACATAGTTACATTTTTTAGGTTGGCACTTGTCCTTGTCTAAAATAGAAATTCTACTCATTTTATCTCCGTATCCTTTATAAAAAATAATAAGTTTGATTAAATAATTTTTAATAAATATGTTGTTGTAATAGTTTATAATAATTACATGGTATAGTTTATAATAATTATACTATCGTAATAATTTATAATAAATATAATTTGTTTTTAATGGTTTATAATAATTTTGTGTAATATTGCAAAAACACATTTGTCAAATTATTTTTAGTTGTTTTTTCGGTTAAATTTAAATAATTCTGAGTTTAATATAAGAGTAAATAAGAATATTGAGTTTAATTCAACTTTTTTTTTAATTAATTTTATGTGATTTAAATGAAACAGGTAATGATTGTAAGAACTGACATCAAGATGGGAAAAGGTAAAATAGCTGCTCAATGCTGTCATGCAGCAATAGGTGCGTATAAACAAGCTGACAAGCAAAAAATAAGAAAATGGGAAAATGAGGCTTATGCAAAAGTGGTTTTAAAGGCACCTTCATTGCAGGATCTTTATAATTTAAGAGAGCTTGCAAGAGCAAATGGGGTGGCATATTATTTGGTGACAGATGCAGGCAGAACCCAATTGCCTAAATCCACAGTAACTGTTTTAGGATTAGGTCCTGATGAAGATGAGGTCTTGGATAAAATAACTGGTGATTTGAAGTTATTATAATCACCTAAGTTTTCTTTATTTTAATTATTTTTATTTATTATTCGATTTTCACTTCCACAGGCTTTTTCAACTATTTTTTTTATAGTCCTTATAGATTATGCCGATTCCAATGAATTCGATAATGAAAATTAAAAGTCCAATGATTAAATCAACAACTCCATTCATCAATTTGAAATGGTCAATTCCATATTGCAAATAAGCTAGGATTGCAATTGAAAGCATTGGCATAATCTAAAGTGTAATGTCTCCAACCTATAGTATCAATGCAACGTTTAATGGAAGCTAAATTGAATGCACCAAGCAAGCTTCCCCCATCTGCAAGTCTTGCAAGGGAAATTTCCATAAAGAATGCAACGATGTATGTTACTATTATGCTGCAAATTATAAATTCAAAAGTAGCCACTGGGTTATGTATGTAGTATAATCCCAATGTTTTCATTAAGTGGGACAATGCAAATTTCAATTGGCATTCAGGTAGGCTGAATCACTGTGAAAAAAGATATAAAACTAATCTTTCAATAGATGATATATGGCAATCATATAAATGATTTAATTCCACATATGCTGCATTCCTTGATTTTTATTTTAGGCAGTTTCTTTCCATCCCTTATCTTTGGTGATTACAAGTCCATATCCATATAAAAAAATAGAAAAGATTATTGAAAGAATGATTAGTGGGGATATTCTAATTCAATTAAATGAATGACTCGGTTATTGAAACCCTCAACTCCAAGTAAGACTAAAATTATAAGGAAACCTATGGGTTCGCTTTACATTAATCAAATGTATACCTTAATCTTTTCAATGGCATCTTATTTCCTCGAATTCTAATGGTTTATTTAATAAAATGACCAATATCCTTATTAGAGAATATCTTTACACTCTTAACAAAGTAATTTTTATCAATTATGTTTTATAAACTTTTTTTAATATTTTAAAAAGGGTGATTCTAACCGTTTTTTTTTCGATTTCTTTAATTTATATTGTTTTTTTTTATTTTATTTTCCTTTTATTTTATTTTTATTTAATTTTTTATTTCTAATTTCTTAGCTATTTTTTTTCTTGTTTTTATCTAAAAGTTTATAAATATATATAATAAATATTAGATTTATGAAAAGAATTTTTCAATTTGTTGAAAAATATTTCTTCATAATTATTTTGATTGCAGTAGTGATTGCTCTAATCAATCCAAGTTCTTTCAATTGGGTTTTAGAAGAGTTCATGGGAATAAACATCATAAACATTCTCCTTGGAATTATTCTTTTCGGTATGGGGTACAACCTTAAAGATAGATGACTTCATCATAGTATTGCGAAGACCTAAGGAGATTTTGGTGGGGGTTTCTGCACAATATATCATTATGCCACTAATTGCATTTGCTCTTGCAAGTCTGTTTTCACTTGAGGCTGGATTGACTGTAGGGCTTATTCTTGTGGGAACCGTTCCTGGAGGAACTGCATCTGATGTAATCACTTTCCTTGCAAAAGGAGATTTGGCATTGTCTGTGTCTTTAACAGCAGTGTTAACTGTCATTTCACCGATTGTAACTCCAATAATTACTTTAATACGCATTGGAAATCAAACAGCATTCAATCCAGTGGGCATGTTTATTTCAATAGTGGAAATAGTTATCCTTCCAATCGGTTTAGGTCTCTTTTTGAATTACAAGTTCCCTAATTCTGTGAAGAATTAAAGGATTATTGCCTACATTATTCGCTGTTGTAATAGCGATTATTGTTGCAGGGGTGATTGGTGCAAATAAGGGAGCCATCATCAGCTCTTCACTTGTTATTATGGCGGTAATTATATTGCAGTACTTCATTGGAATTGGATTAGGTTTCATTGTTGCATATCTCGCTGGAATGAATCGTAAACAAATGATTACAGTAGCTATTGAACTTGCTTTCCAGAATTCCGGTTTGTCTACAAGTATTGCAAAAACACATTTCCCAAGCTTGACTTTAGCAACAGTTCCTGGAGCTCTCTACTCTGTATGGCAAAACTTTGCGGGATCAATACTTGCGTATATCTTCACAAAATATTTTAATAATGAAAGTTAATTGCACTTTCATTATCCTTTCTTTTTTTTAAAAAATAGTTTTTTTTTTTTTCAATGTTTTAATCATTTCAAAATCTAAGATATTTTTTGCATTGAATTTTAATATAAATCTTCAAGATTGTATTCATAAATCTCATTTACCTTATTTTCTGAGCAGATAGCTAATTTATATTGATTCAAATCAAAATAACTGAATTTCACATTATCCTCATTTTCCTTCAATTCAGGGTTTTGATTATTTACTTTGGTTTCCCCATCATCTAAAATAATTTCAAACTTATCAAGGTCCAATAGGAAACCTAAGCCAGTATATTTCATGTAGCTTTCTTTCAATACCCAATATTTGAAGAATTGGTCAACACGATTGTCTGATTTTTTGATGTTGTCATATTCGCTGTTGTAGAAGAAAGTTTGAGCTATCTTCATATCAATTAGAGGGTCGATTTTTTCAATGTCTATACCGATTTCCTCATTAGATATTGCACATGCAACCATTCTGCTTGCATGACTCATATTGAAATGTATGTTTTCATAGTTGCTTATATATGGTTTGCCGTTTTTTTCAGTTTCTATGATTGGATTCTTGATATTTTCTTCATCCAACATTTTTTTCAAAAGAAGGTAAACGCCTGAGCTAAGCTTTTTATCCTTATCAAAAATAAAATTATCCACTTTTTCTTTTCTGCTTTCAGGTAAGAGATGGTAAGTCTTTTCTAAATCTAAATCTTTTATATTACAATATGCTACTTTAATCATGAAATCACTAAATCTTTTTATTTTTTAATTTATCATTTTAAATTATTTTTTATATTTTTTATAGTTTTTAAATATTCTTTCTAAATCCTTTTTTGAATCTAAATTATCTAAATAATCTAATTTTAATTCAATGAACTTATAAATGAAAGTATTCAATAAATTAGTGTTCTTTGGAATATTGAATTTTATCAAATTACATAGTTTATTACTATGTGCAATATCATTTCTTAACTTATAAATCTCATTAAAATCATCAGAATAATCATAAAATTTTTCATTTTTATAATTCATTATAAAATTAAACCTTTCTATTCGAATGTTCTTGTGTACAGATTGCCTTTCAAAAATTAACAAAGATTCCAATGCAGAAACTAAATTAATTAATTTAATTCCCAATTTAAAATAACTATAATGTTCATAATAATCTTTAGAACTCAATGTTGTTTCAGTAGTGGATTTATCAAAATCAACTTCTATTTTAACTGATTCATAATACCAATGCAATGAATTTAACAAGCATTTTTCAACATAAGATAAATTAGTCCTATTAGTTAAACTTATTAAATAATCAAAATGATATTTTTTCATATGTTCAAGACTTTCAGACAAATTGAAATAATGACCCCTTACTGTTCTTTTTTGTATAAATGTATCCAAATTTCTTGAATAAATAACAATTTCAGAGTAATGGTAAAACTTCGCCCATAATTCCAAAACCATAATAATTTAAAGGTTTATAAAAACTAACAATTGATAAAAATTCGTTTACTTTACTCAATGCTTTATCTCTTGAAGTTTCTTTTGTGCCATTAACAGTTAATTTTGCAAAACAAAAACTTTTTAATTCATCCAACTCATCACATTCTATTTTGTATTCCCAATCATCCGTAGACATCTTTTTAACATTTATCAAATAGTCTAAAAATTCCTGTTTAAATAAATTGAATGGATAAAAGGATATTTCACCAAAGTCAATTATATCTTCAACAATAATTCCAGATATTGGTATAAAATAAATCTGATCATTAAGTTCTTCATTTTAAATATCTTCAAATTCCTGAAAACTATCTTTTAAATTTAATTTGATTTCAGAAGTTGTTGAAGAATAATTATATGATTTAATAATAACCTCAGTAACTAGTTTACCAAAAAGGAATTTTTTTGGAAATTTATCCCCTAAATTTAATTCATTCGAAATTTCTTCAACAATTTCACATAATCGTTGATACTCTTCAAATGTTAATTTAAATAGATTTTCAGTACTCATCGAATAATAGATATTTTTAGGCCATAATTCTGGAGTTAATCGTTCAATATTTATTTCTATTAATTGACAGATTTCATCAATATATTTTTCAAAATTCATAGAATTATTTTTTAAATCTTTACTATTTATAATAATCTATTTTTTTTTTAAATATTTTCAAATGATTTTCTCCATCAACATGATTGTATTCAATTCCATCAGACATCTCTTTTGTTAAGAATATTCCTAATCCTCCAATTGCAGTGTTTTCAATACTATTCGGTTTTTTCAGGGTCTTCATTTAAAAGAGGATTGAATTCGATTCCATCATCGATAAATTTAAGTGTCAACAAATCATTTTCAATTTGTGCATTGATAGTGATATGTTCGCAATTGGAATAGTCTACAATATTTACAAAGACCTCTTCAACGATTAGATCCACTTGGAAATCCTCAACAATATCATGAATGAATTCATTTAATGCAATTAACTTTGATATTTCTGGATTTAAACTAATGGATCTTATTGCACTGTCTGATTTCTCATCATTATCCACAACCTCTATGACATCCGTAGCATCCACAACATCGATATCTCCAACATCTTCAACATCAGACTTCATTCTAATGATAAACATTGTCCTATCGTCTTTTTGTTCATCATTGCGGAATTTGTCAAGATCTGATTTTACAAAATCTATAACGGAACTTAAGTCATTGTTGTCATGGCTGTTTAATTTTTCAAATAATCTTTCTTCTCCATAGGATTCTTGGTTCTCATTTTTCTGTTTCTATAATACCTTTTGTATAAAGGAATATTGCATCATCCTTATTCAATTGAATTGTATGGGTTAAATGATGTGTTTTCCACAGTAGCCAATTTATTATCAGGTTCAGTGGACATGAATTCAAAACCTTGAACGTTTAAACGTACCAGTGGCTGATTATGTCCTGCATGACATAGTATACTTTTCCTGTTTTTAGATTAAGCCTTCCAAGCCAACAGCTTACTCCATTCCTTTCTAATGATCTTCACATAGAATATTGTTCACATCATATAATGCTTTGGACAAGTCATTGTATTGTCTTGCATAATCTTAAATCAATGTTATTGCTTTCACCATGATCAAAGATGTAGGTATTCCTTTTCCACTTGCATCTCCAATAACAAATCCTATATTCTCCCCATCAATTTGGTAATAGTCATAAGCTTCCGCCTATTTCTTCTGTAGCTTCCATAAATGAATCAAGTTCAAACCTATTATCAAATTTACTGCAAAACTCTTTAGAGTCGGTTGGAATCATGGATTCCTGAATGTCATGGGCTAATTTAAGTTCTGTTTCAAGTCTTTCCTTTTCAGAACTTACAATCATTAGATTATCCTCATATTCCAGGTATTTATTTTTCAATTCAAGCAAGGAGTCAACTAATGTGCTTAGTTCGTTATTTGTCTTTATTGTTTTCAACTCTTCTTCAATTTTTAAATAGCCTTCGCAGCTAGTAATCTTTCTAGATAATGCTTTTGATAGTTTATTTAGATGAATAGTTACATTTCTTTCCAATATGTACAAATATATCATAGGAACTAGGAAAATGATTGTTAATAGAATTAAGGTTTGAATAGTATGGCCCACCGAGAGTTGCATACTCTACGAAATAATAAAATCCAAATTCCAAACAAAATGAGAATATAAAAAGGAATTTTTGATTATTAAATAATTTGTCAAGCATATTATATCTCTCGGCGATTTTTAGTTAAAAATCAGATTTATTCGATATACAATAATCTTATACATATCTATTATAAAATATTTTAATATTTAATTATTTAATACTTCCATATTGCATTTTTAGCTCTTGAAATATTCTTAACGATTAACTGAATTAATATGAATTTTTAGTTTGGATTGAAAATACTAACATATATATAATGTTAAAAATAAATATTTAATAAATGCTATTTTTATAAGTATTTTATATTTTTAAATATTCTATATTTTATAAGAATTTAAAATTATTTTAACTATTCATCATTCAGTTGTGATATTATTATTGAATGGGTTATTAAGATTGGTG
>CAJOMK010000028.1 GCA_905235495.1 uncultured Methanobrevibacter sp. | reverse complement strand
CAAATATTCAAATATTACATCACAGACATAACAATCAAATATCACCACATCTACTTAACCAACATCAAACACTAAGTTAAACTTAGGTTCTCACGAATACATTAATGATAAAAAATGAATTGATATCATATAATCATAATACATGCTACAACGGTAGCACATCTATTAAAGAAAGTTACAACATTTACAAAAATAAAAATTAAATATTGCAAAATTCTTTTAAAATTTAATTATGTAAATAAAATTTAGTATTTTATAATATATAAATCTTTTTATCCATATTTAAAAAAATAAAGAAATAAAATTAAATTTATTTTTATTAGTTTTATATCATAAAAATTAAATTAAATTTTTCATAAAATTGATTCTTTTTAATATGATTAAAAAACAGCAATAAATAGGACAAATACCAAAAATATAGAAAAGTTTATATACTAAGAGCTTAAAAAATTAAAGAAACTTATTAGGATAATGTAAAAAATTAATTAAAATTCAAGAAAACAAATTAAATCTATAAAATTTATTAAAAATAAAGAAAAATATTAAATAAATTTGAAAAATAATAAAAAATATATGAAATCATCAAAAATAAGAAATTTAATAAATAAAAATAAAATATGTATTAATTATATAAAAAATAAAAATTTGAAAATAAATAAAATTTATAAATAAATAAAAAAAGAAGAATTATAAATAAATAAAAAAAGAAGAATTATAAATAAATAAAAAAAGAAGAATTATAAATAAATAAAAAAAGAAGAATAGATTAATTTTACAATTAACCTAATTTAATTTTAATATCTAAAGCACTTGATCCTTTCTCATATACAAAGATTGGGTTAATATCAAGTTCAGAAATTTCAGGGAAGTCTAAAGTCAATTTAGCAACTCTGATAATAACTGATTTAACAGCTTCAACATCGCCAGGAGCTTCACCTCTGAAACCTTCAAGTAATCCCATTACTTTAGTGTCTTCCATTTGTTCAGCAATTTCCTCAGTAGTTAAACCTCTTGCCAATTTAAATGAAACATCTTCTAATAGGTTAACAAGAACTCCACCCATACCAAATGCAATCATTGGACCAAATTGTGCATCTCTAATCATACCAACGAGAACTTCAATTCCTGAGCCCATCATTTTTTGAACTTCTACACCATTTGGAATGACATCTGGATGAGCTTTCTTAGCATTAGCCATAATCTCATTGAATACTTCTTCAGCTTCTTCTTTAGATTGAATACCTACTTTTACACCACCAATATCGGATTTGTGTAAAATCTTGTCAGATGCAATCTTAAGTACTACTGGGAATTCCATCTCTTCTGCAAGTACACCTGCTTCTTCAGCAGAAGTAGCTAATTTAATAGGAGCTGCTTCAATACCATATGCCTTAGCAACAGCATAAGCTTCACTACCAAGTAAAGTGTCTCTTTCTTCTTCTTTTACTAGCGAAAATAGCTTCAACAGCTTCTTTGTCTACATCATCAACATCCTCTACAGGATCATCATAGTTTCTATGTTGAACTGCTTCAAATCTTGCAAGATAGTCAAATACTTTTACAGCAGTTTCAGGGAATACATATGTAGGAATTCCATTATCTCTTAATACATCGTTAGCATTTTCAAAGGTAGGTCCACCCATATTTACTGCAATAACAGGTTTATCAAATTCACTTGCACCTTCAACAAGTGCTTGAGCAATTCCGTCAGCATCTGCAGATGCAGTAGGACATATCATAACTATTAAACCATCTACATCATCACTGTCTAATACAGCTTCTAAAGATTCCTTATATCTTATAACAGGAGCATCACCTAAAACATCAATAGGGTTTTTGATACTTCCTTCTTCAGGAACAGCCGCTTTCAATCTTTCATTGGTTTCTTCATCGAATTTAACAAGTTCCAATCCGTATCTTTCCATAGCATCTACAGACAATACTCCTCCACCACCTGCATTGGTAATGATTGCAAGGTTACGTCCAGTTGGTAAAGGACATTTAGAGAATGCTAAACCTACATCAAACAATTCATCCATAGTGGTTACTCTAAATACACCAGATTGTTTAAATGCGGTGTCAAATGCTACATCACTACCTGCTAATGCACCGGTATGTGAGGATGCTGCTTCAGCACCAGCAGAACTTGAACCAGATTTGAGGATAATGACCGGTTTTTTATAAGATACTTTTCTTAAAGTTCTGATGAAGTCTTCATCTTCAGTAATTGATTCAAGATAACAGATAACTACTGCAGTTTCATCATCTTCAGATAAATATTCAATTAATTCAATTTCGGTAGTTCCAGCCTTGTTTCCTAAACTGATAATTTTACTGAAACCGATTCCAGATGTTACACTCCAATCGATAATAGCTACCATCATAGCCCCACTTTGGGAAATAAATGCAATATTACCTGTAGGAGGCATAATCTGTGAAAATGAAGCATTTAATAATGAATGTGAATCAGTGATACCTAAACTGTTAGGACCAATAATATTTATGCCATACTTTTTGCCAAGAGCAACAAGCTCACTTTCTCTTTCTACACCTTCTCCACCAATTTCTTTAAATCCTGCGGTGATAACAACCATGTTTTTGACATCAAACTCACCACATTCTTCAACTACCGGATTTACTAAAACACTAGGAATAGAAATAATTACAAGGTCAGGTACTTCTGGTAAGTCAGACACATTTTTATATGCTTTTAATCCTTGGATTTCATCATCTTTAGGGTTAATAGGATAAATATTTCCTTTAAAACCATCATTAATCATATTATTTACAATAATATAACCAACTTTTCCTTCTGAGTTGGAAGCTCCAACAATTGCAACAGAGTCTGGATTAAACATCTTAGTAAGATTAGTCATATATTTAACTCCTTTATTTAAATTACTAAAATAATTATGATTTTTAAAAATGATTTTTTTAGATTTCACTTTAAAAATTCATATACAATTTAATAATTGTTATATTATATCAACAATTATATTTGTTATTATAATATATGTAATTCATCATATTTATAATGATAAATAATTAACAATTATTTTTTCATAAATTAGTATAAAAAATTTATAATATTTATAATTATCCAAAAAATTTAAAAAAAATAGATAAAATTATTTATAAAAAAACTGATTTTAAAAAATAAAAAAAGAGGAATAATGATTAGAAAAACCAACCATCATATTATTATTTAAAATAAAATTAATCACTTACTTCAATGCCTAATGAAACAAGCTTGTCTCTAATTTCATCAGATAAATCATATTGTTTTTCAGCTCTTAATTTTTGACGAACATCAGCAATTATGTTTAATAATTCATCTTCATCACCACTGGTTCCATCATCATTATCAAAGAAATTGATACCTAAGATTTGACTTATATCTGCAAACCAGTGCTTAATAGCTAAAAGATCGTCAATGATTATTTTTTCTTCATTTAAATCCTTATTGGATTGTTTGATGAATGAAAAGATAGCTGCAATAGCTTTTGGAGTACTGAAGTCATCATCCATACTACTTAAGAATTCACTAACTGCTTCATTCAATACATCATAAGAGGATTCATAGTAATCAAAATTAAGCAATTCTTCGAAAAGCTCACTTTCATTTAAATCAGCCAAATAAGCAATATCATCAGAAACATTACCCTTATTGAATTCCTCTTCAATCTTTTCATCTAAAACTTGAAGATAATTCTTTATCCTTGCTACGTTTTTCTCAGCTTGGTGTAAGCTTACTTCACTAAAGTCTATTGGACTTCTGTAATAGGTTGCAAGAACGAATAATCTGAATGTTTCACCAGAATACTCTTTCAATAAGTCTCTAATGGTAATGAAGTTACCTAAAGATTTAGACATCTTCTCACCGGAAACATTTAAGAATCCTGTATGCATCCAGTATTGGACCAATGGTTCCTTACCTGATACAGCTTCCATTTGTGCAATCTCAGAGTCATGGTGAGGGAATATTAAATCAAGTCCTCCACCGTGAATATCATATTGAGGTCCAAAGTATTTTTCAGTGATTGCAGTATCTTCAATATGCCATCCTGGCCTTCCTTTACCCCATGGAGAATCCCATACAGGTTCGCCTGCAAAATCTTCCGCTTCTCTGTTTTTCCATAAAGCGAAATCATTAGGGCTTTTCTTAGAACTGTCAATATCTATCCTATGGGTTTCAAGCTCTTCTATTTTACGATTAGCTAATTTACCATAATCCTTAAATTTAGCAACTTCAAAGTAGACACCGGTTTCAGTTACATATGCAAAACCTTTATCAATCAATCTTTGGATTTGACCCAAGATCTCTTCCATATGGTCAGTAGCTCTAGCAAAATAGTTTACACTTGTTACATTTAAAGCAGTCATATCTTCTATAAATCTTTTTTCGAATTTCTTTGCAAGCAATTTTGAGTCTACACCACTTTCTTTTGCTCTGTTGATAATTTTATCATCAATATCAGTAATATTTTGTAAGTAGAATACAGAATATCCCTTAAATTCTAAATATCTTTTAATGGTATCAAAGGAAATGTATGTTCTTCCATGCCCTATATGAGCATCATCATACACTGTAGGGCCACAAACAAAGAGTTTTATCTTATCTTCAAATAATGTGTTCAACTCTTCCTTTTCCCTTGACATTGTACTGTAAATTTCCATTATATCTCCTTAAAACCTTGTTAAAATAAATAATAAAAAATAAGTTAAAAGACCATAAAATAGTCTAAATAAATCTTAAAATAAAAAAGTAGAAAATTTTTCAATAAAAATCTCCACCAATCCATTATTAGAATAAATGTGCCTCAGAACCTAAACATGCCTTACAGTCTGCAGGCATATGTCCTTTTTCTTTATGAATTTGACAAATGATATCTTCTGTTTTGATTCTTTTACAAATAAAACAAGTACGAGGAATTATATCAAATTTAGTTGCAGTTCCTTCATTTAAATCATTTGCGAAATCTTGAATTAATGCTTTTACATCATCATTGAACTCAATACCGCTACCTCTTTTATCTGTTAAATATTGAGATACCGCTGGTTGAGTAATATCCATTAATTCAGATATCCTCTTTTGTTTCATACCTAATTTCAATAAATCTTTTGCTAATTCAGATCTAATAGCTGGTATAATATACCATACTACCATTTCACAAGGTGGTTTCATAAAAAATCCTCCAAAAGTTTATATTATTCTTTATTCATCATCAATATACTTATTTAATTTATAAAATAATTTCCCATCACCCTTAAACACTTCTTCAACTTCAGAGTTATGGTCAAATTCCATATGTTCAATATCGTGAAGATGACTTAAGACATTAATCCTTTTTTCAAGCTCTTCCTGACGTTCAAAGAGCAAATCAATAGCTAATGACACAGGGTCAGGGAATTCGTGCTCTAAATCTAAAACACATTTACGGTCTTCATGAATAATCCTGCTTGGTACACCAACTGCAGTAGCTCCACTAGGAACATCCTGCAATACAACTGCTCCAGCCCCAACCTTAGAAGAGCATCCTAATGTGATGTTTCCTAGAACTTTTGCTCCAGAACCTATTACAACCGCATCTTCAACAGTGGGGTGTCTTTTGCCTTTGCTTAAACTTGTTCCACCAAGAACAACTCCTTGATAAATTAAAACATCATTTCCAACAATAGCTGTTTCACCGATTACAATACCCATTCCATGGTCAATAAATACTCGTTTACCAATTTGAGCACTAGGGTGAATTTCGATACCTGTCAAGAATCTGGCGATTTGGGAGAAAAACCTTCCCCAGAATGGCAAATGATGATTCCAAAGCCAATGATTCAACCTATGAAAAATAATAGCCCATATTCCAGAATAACAAAGGAGAATCTCTAAACTGTTTCTTGCTGCAGGATCTCTAGCCTTTGCAGCTTGTAAATCTTGTTTTAAATCATCAAGCATAAATTCACCATTTTCCAAAGTAAAACTTAACTATTGTTAATAATACTATAATTATATGTACTTACTTTAATATAAATTTAACATTTATTTATAATAACAAAGTTATATTATTATTTTTTAATATATAAACTATTTCAAATTTAATTAAAAAATAGTTATGGAAATATGTGGAACTTTTAAAAAAATAAAAAAAATAAATAAAAAAAAAGAAATAATTTAATTATTTCTTAAAAAAATTTAATCAAAGATTAAAGCGTTTAGTTAGATGGGAAAATGGAATCATCGTATGCATCGTATAATTCCTTAAATACCCATTCAGTAGATAAGTATCTTTCACCAGTATCAGGTAAAATTACAACAATTGTTTTTCCTTTATTTTCTGGACGTTTTGCAAGTTTTAAACCTGCAAAAGTAGCTGCTCCAGAGGAAATTCCTGTGAAAATACCTTCTTCACGAGCTAATTTTAATAAAGTGAATCCAGCATCTTCATCTTTTACTGGAATGACTTCATCAATTAAATCGGTATCAAGAACAGTTGGAACAAATCCTGGACCAATACCTTGGATTTTATGAGGTCCTTTAACACCTTTACCAAGAGTTTGAGAAGTTTCAGGTTCAACAACAACTGCTTTAAATTCAGGTTTTAAAGGTTTGATGTGTTGAGCAATACCTGTTACAGTTCCACCAGTTCCAGCAGCAGATACAACAATGTCGACTTTTCCATCAGTATCTCTGTAGATTTCAGGACCAGTAGTTAATCTGTGAATTTCAGAGTTTGCCTTATTCTCAAATTGTTGTGGAATGAATGAATTAGGAGTATTTTCAGCAAGTTCGTTAGCTTTAGCAATAGCTCCGCCCATACCTTCACTACCTGGAGTCAAGACAATTTCTGCACCAAATACAGCGAGCAATTTTCTTCTTTCAACAGACATGGTTTCAGGCATAGTCAATATTAATTTGTAACCTTTAGCAGCTGCTACAAATGAAAGACCAATACCGGTATTACCACTAGTTGGTTCAATAATGACTGTATCCTTATTGATTTTACCATCTTTTTCTGCAGCTTCAATTAAAGAAACCGCAACACGATCTTTTACACTACTTACTGGATTAAAAGCTTCAATCTTTACAAGAACATCAACTTCTAATCCTTCTGTTAATTTATTTAATCTTACAAGAGGAGTGTTACCAATTGTTTCGGTTATATCGTTTGCAACTCCTCTTTTTAATTCAGGAATATTTACCATAATAATCACATCAAAAATTTTCATTTATAATACATATAATTATTAAAAAATATAAAAAATAAAATTTGTTAATCTATGCTAAATCCATTCTAATAACAAATAGGCAATATAGATTATTTTATATATCTATTTAATAATTTATTTTATTTAAAATTTTAACAAATGTTAAAAATATAACAATTGTTATATAATAGTTAGTAAGTGATGATATATAAATATTTCTATAAAAAACAAATTTTTCATCCAAAGTTAAAACATGAAAATAAAAAAAAAAAATAAAAAAAATAAAAGCAGTTAGAAATTTAAAGAAATCTCATCAGGAACACTCATCCCATTATTGATTGCCTCAGCAGATTTATATGCGTCATATAATCCATATACCCAAACAAGGAAGTACAATATTAATCCAATCAAGAATATATACAAAATAATGGAAACAATAGCTGCAACAATAAGAATAATTCCCTTTTTAGAATGCCCATTATAAAACTGACCGAAACCTGGAAAGAGGAATGATAAGATCAAAGCTAAAAAAGGGCTCTTTATTTCAGAAGTTACAGCAACTCTCACACCACATTTAGGACAGATTTCCGCTTTAACATCAATTTTTGAACCGCAATTGGAACAAAATTTTGTGTTTTGACCTGAAACCTCTTTGTTTTGAACTGGCTGATTTTGCACTGTTTCGATTACTTCAGATTTATCTAACTTTGTTCCACAATTTAGACAAAATTCAGCACTATCATCTACTTCATTGCCACATTCACTACATTTTTTCATATTATCACTTACATCTGTTCCAAGCATTTCGCTTTAATGTCATCGAACTCTTCCTGACTAATTACAACCATATCCAAAAGTTCTTTAGCTTCCTTAAGTTTTGCCATAGGACTAACTTCATTCTGAACCACTTGACTAGGTTGGGATTTGCTTTGATTGATTGCTAAAATCTTATCATTGACAAAATCATAAATCTTATCCACTTCTGCCTGATATTTTGGAAGATAAGTGATAAGATTCTCACTTGTAGGACCCCATTTACTTGTTGCCATACCCGGAAGTTCAAATTCAATTGTACCATTGACTAAATCTGTTGCATCCCTTTTTTGAATACTGTTAATCTGATGGTAGTATACTTTTTTTACTCCTCCCATACCACTTTGCCATTTCTTAATTGCACTTCCTGAAAAATTGAATTCTATATAATCCTCAAAAACAGCTAGGGTTCCTTGCAAACCATTGATAAAATATAATGCACCTTCAGGTTTTTCATAATTTATATGTTCACCATGTGCATAACTATCCATTTTCTTTTTAAATCCTAAACCTGTTTTCTTGATATCACCAAGTAAACCTTGACTTTGCTCTTGAGCTGGTGCAGATCCATCTAAAGGATTTCCACAACCTGGACAGAATTTAGTCCCATCATCTACCTGATTTCCACAATGTGGACAAAATGCCATATTATCACCTCATTATTTTTCAAAAATTTAACCTTAGCATTAATCGATTAATTTTAAAAAAAAAGAAAAAAATGTCAAAAACATATATCATCCCCTTTTTAAAACATAGATATAAAAAATATCGAGTGCGTAAAATTAATATAAAAATGCTAATATATTATATGTATATTTTGTTTATATAAATATTTTGTTTTATTAATCAAATAATAATATATGAATAATGAAGAATTTATGGAAATCTTAGGATTTGTGAAAGTTTCACCATACAGAACAAAAACTTTAAAGTTCATTGGAGAAGGCCTTAAAATGCCTTCAGAAGTGGCAAAACATCTTAATATTAGAACTAGCCATGCTTCTAATGTTCTTAGTGCATTAAAAAAGCAAGGATTGGTAATTTGCATTAATGAAAAAGTAAAAAAAGGCAGATTATATCAAAATACTGATTTGGCAAAAGAGATTTTAAAGTATTTAGATTAAAAAAATAAAAAAAGAAATGATGATATCTATTTTAATTCTATCAAGCCAGTGATATAAATAAAATTAATATCAGACTCAAACAGCAATTTTAAGATATGGTTGCACTCTTCAGTTAATAAAATATCATCAAAAATAATTATATTATCACTTGGACTGATTCCTAAAACTCTCAAATTAGACTTCAAGTCATTTATTTCATCAAGATTGGCTAACCATTTATCATATCCGTGGGATGTGAATTGAGAAGCTAATTTAAAAATAATTGAGAATTCCTCTTCATAACTCATAAAACTACCTCAAATAGTATTAAGAGTATTCCTAAACTAATTATAAGTGATTATACATATCATGTTTCCCCCTTAAGAAAATCAAAAATGGAATCATTCATTAATTGAACCACAGGCATATATGCACCTTTATTAACTCTAATAAGATTTATTAATGAATTCCATAATTTAACCACAGGGCTAAAAAGTCCTTTATCTGCTCCAATGAAATCTTTTTTGTTTTCAAAATCACGTTTCATATAATACCTCCTTTATAATAATATGAAATAAATATGATTAAAAATAAAAAAAAATAAAAAAAATAAACTGATGAAACTGAATATAACAGTGTAATCCAATGGTAATAAATCAACTAAAAACCATCCTAAAATATATTCATACTAAATAAAAGCATTGAAGTATATAAAGGTTCTGAATTTTTCAAGAATATACTTTAAAAAATAGGAAATAAATAATAAATAATAAATTAATAATAAATAATAAGGAAATAATAAAAAAATAATTGAAAATAATAAAATCTGCAGCTGAGAAATAATAAAATAATTAAAAAAATAAATAATTAATATTTTAAATAATATTTTTCTAAAAAGATGATAGAATGACACTCTTTAAATACATAATTGACTCAAGCCCAATTGGGGAAATAATTATAATCTGGAGAAAAAAACCTCACTTCCAAATTGAAGAGATAATACTTTCCAAACCGGAGAAAAAAGCTTCCCAAATAGCTAAAGAAAAATATGAACAAGATGAGGAATTAGCTATAAACAAAAAATCAAAGCAGTTAAATAATGTATTAAAAGAATTGAATAATTATTTTAATGAAAGGGACTCTAAATTTTCTCTTGAATATCTTAATTTAGACAAATTTTCACCATTTCAAAGAAAGGTATTGGAATGTGAATTTGAAACAAAAAAAGGAACCATAAACACTTATAAGGATCTTGCAAAGGCTGCAGGCAGTCCAAAGGCATACAGATCAGTGGGCACTGCACTTTCTAAAAATCCATATCCAATTATCATACCTTGCCATAGAACAGTCAAGTCAAACAGAACCATTGGTGGATTTGGTGGTGTTGCAGAAGGACTTGAATCTAAAAAAATACTTCTTGAATTAGATGGATTGATGATTCAAGATAGAAAAGTGGTTGGTGACAGCCCTGTAATCACACTTGATAAAACAAGCCAAACAAAACTTGTTTAATCTCCTAATTTATTTACATCATATTCACAAAGGTCTGTAAGTGGACATTTATCACATTGAGGACCTATTGGACGGCAAATTGTTTGTCCAAATTGAACCATCAAATCATTTAAATCCACCCAAAGCTCTTTTGGCACCTTTTCCATCAATACAATTTCAGTTTCTTCAGGCTCTTTTGTATCAGCAATTCCCCATCTATTGGAAATTCTATGAACATGAGTGTCTACAGGAATAGCTGCATCTTGGAAAGCAAATACAATAACACAATTTGCTGTTTTTCTGCCGACTCCTGGAAGCTTGAGCATTTCATCCATTTCCCTTGGAACTTCACCACCATATTGATCAATGAGAATCCTTGAAACCTCTAAAATACGTGCTGCCTTAACTCTATAAAAACCAGCTGGCTTAATCAATTCTTGAACATGTTCAACAGGAGCATCAGCCACAGCATAAATATCTGGATAAACATCAAACAATGCATTTGCAGCCTGATCAGTATTTTCATCCCTTGTTCTTTGAGATAAGATTGTTCTAATTAAAACTTTATAAGGGTCATGGTCATGAAATGTGCGGATAGTGTAAATCTCATTTAATCTTTTAAAAATTTCTCTAATTCTTTCTTCATCATTCATAATAATCCCTCATCTATTTCAATTCCAATTCAATTCCAATCTCAGCCATAAGTTCAATGAAGTTAGGGAATGATACATCAAAGCATTCACCGTTTTCAACTTCAACATCATGCTTTAATCCAAGAAGGGAAAATGCCATTGCCAATCTATGGTCATTATGAGATTCAACAATTCCATCCCCAACGGTTTGACCGTAAATGGTCATTCCATCCTCAAATTCTTCAAGCTTACAACCTAACTTTTCAAGTTCTCTGCATGTTGTATCTATCCTGTCAGTTTCCTTTAATCTGCCATGACTTACACCACTTATAGTGGTTTTACCCTCTGCTAATACACCAAGAACCGCAACAGTAAGCAATAAATCAGGAGCATTTGCCAAGTTTACATCAATGAGAAACATAATCATCAAAAACAGTTACATTTGCACCCATCTTTTCTAAAATATCCAAAATGAACTTATCTCCTTGTTTGGAATCACTGAATAGATTTTTAACCTTAATGTATCCTCCTGCAATAGCTGTTGCAGCAAACAAATAAGATGCTGATGAGAAATCCCCTTCAACTATATAATCACTTGCAAGATATTTCTGAGGCTTTACATTAAATATAACACCGAAGCACTCACTATCTTCCTTATTGCAGGTTTTATGGAATTGATAATTTTCCTCTTCAACATCAATGCCGAATTTCTCTAAAATGGAAATGGTCATATCAACATAAGGTTTTGATACAAATTCAAGATATACTTCAAGTTTAACTCCTTTCTTAGATAAAGGAGCAGAAATGAGAATAGATGAAATGAACTGAGAACTGATGCTTCCTAGAATATCAGTCTCTCCACCTTCATATCCTGGATAAATCTTAAGTGGAGCCTTGTTATTATCCCCTAATGATTCTATTTTAACACCTAAAGATTCTAAAGCATCAATCAATGCACCCATAGGCCTTGTTTTAAGGGAATCATCACCGGTGAATACAACTTCATTATCAGATAATGCCGCCACACTTGTCATAATTCTAAGTGTAGTCCCTGAATTGGCAAGATCAATCATGTCCGGAGACTTATTATGTAATTTTCCACCAGTTCCATAAACTTCCAAATAGTCTACTGTTTGGCTTTTATCTCCCTTTAATATAATCTCTTTCTTCTTATCAATCCTTGCTCCAAGAGCTTCACATGCTCTTATGCTTGACAAAACATCTTCGGAATAAAGCAAATCAAAGAGTTTGGATTTACCTTCAGAAAGTGATGCAAGAATAACCGCCCTATGACTATAACTTTTGGAAGAAGGTGCTTTAACACTGCCATTAATTTTAGAAAAGTTTTTGATTTTAAGATTCATTTAATACATCCTTTGATTAATTTACTATACAATTAATCCTTTTTAATAATAATTCTATTTAATTATATATTAATAAGATTAAATTTTATTATATAGTTAACTAATAAAAAAAGAATTTGAAAATTATAAAAACTTATTTTCAAATTTTATTAAAACATCTAAAAGGTCATAAGATAATCTATGAATCGCTTTATAATGAATTTCATTTGGAACTTCCCAGTATGCAGATGCAATTCCCCCAGCAATAGCCGCCATTGTATCAGCATCTCCACCTAAGGAAATGCAGTTTCTAATGGTGTCCTCATAATCTTCAGCTTC
>CAJOMK010000027.1 GCA_905235495.1 uncultured Methanobrevibacter sp. | reverse complement strand
GTTGCAACATAATCTCCTTGATACAAATCAACAAGTATATTTACAGTTTTCTCCTGCATGATTACTTCAGCATCACTGAGATTTTCTGTTCCTTCAAATGCCAAGATCTTACCTTGATCTACTAAAATGGATTCATTGCCATTATCATCACTTACAGAAACAAAAATCATGTTTTGGTCCATTGCACAACCTGAATAACCTACTGCAGCAACAATCCTTCCCCAATTAGGATCTCCACCAAAAATAGCTGATTTTACAAGAGATGAACTGATAACAGATTTTGAAGCTGAAATTGCATCTTCCTCTGATGCTGCACCTTGAACCTTACATTCAATGAATTTGGTAGCTCCTTCACCATCACGAGCCATCATTTTTGCTAAACTAATGCATAAGAAGTCCAATGCCTCTTGGAAATCTTCATTAAGGACACCATTTTCTGCAACTTCAACACCAGACTTTCCATTTGCCATCAAAATTGCAATATCGTTAGTACTTTCATCACCATCAACGACAATCATATTGAAGCTCTTATTTACTGCAGATTTTAATGCCTTGTTAATCATTTCAGAAGAGATTACAGCATCAGTTGCCAAGAAACATAACATGGTCCCCATATTAGGTGCAATCATCCCTACACCTTTGGTGATTCCACCAATTCTAAGCTTTTCACCATTTACAGTTGTTTCCACAGCAAATTCCTTATGATATGTGTCTGTTGTCATCAATGATTTGGCAGCATCTGTTGAACTTTCTATTGAATTATCCAATTTGGAAATTGACTCTTCAACTAAAGGCAAAATAATGTCCATAGGCATTTTTCTACCGATTACACCAGTGGATGCAGTTGCTATTTCATTTGATGGAATGTCTGTCAATCCAGATGCAAATTCAATGGTTTTGTCACAATCAGCTATTCCATCATCACCAGTAAAACAGTTAGCATTTCCACTGTTTGCAACTACCAAAGAAACTTTTCCACCTTTAATCATTTCTTTTGTATGAATTACAGGAGCAGCAACCACATTATTTGAAGTGAATACCGCTGAAGCATTGCTGCCTTTAGATTCAATAACTGCAAGACCATACTTACCTTCACGTGTTCCTGCTGCTCTAACACCTTCAACAGCACAGATTCCACCTTTAATAACATCAATATTAGACATAATATCTCCTTTACAATTATAATAATAAATTTTTGTTCTTTGCAATCTTTAAATAATTTCCAATATAACATAAGCCATTAATTAAATAATTAAATAAAAAATAACTAAATAAAAATCAAAAAATTAATAAAAATAGAAAAAATAGAGAAAGTTCCCTATTTATTAATAAATATTTGCCTGACTTGAGGCATTGAATGCAGTGACATTTTGGCCTTCTGTAACATTTTCATCGAAATCATAGTACGAAATTTGAGTACCGTTTTCATCAGTTAAGTCGTAGCTGCTGTTTTCATACTCTGATATATTGTTAGTTACATTCATATACTGTACTTCTCCAGGAGCCAGTTCGTTGGAATCCCCAGGACCCATTATCATGGAAATACCTAAAGCCAATCCACAAATAAAAGCAATTAAAATGATTATCAACACGATTATTTGCTTAGGACTTCTTGGTTTTTTAATGCTTCCAGAACTTTTGGACCATACGGAACTTCTAGAATTTCTTGAATTCCTGGAGCCTCTGGAATTATTAGGACTTCTAATGACTAAAACATTTTTATTTTTAGGTTTTCTAGAACCCCTAAGTTTCCTATCGCCTCTTGCCATTAATTTCACCACAAATTACAATAATAAATATTTTTAAATCATCTATAGATTAATTTTAATGCATAAATGCAGATATTGAAGCTCAAATTTTATTATATCCACCAGATGCATACAATCGTTTAACTACAAATTTCACCTTAATGTATAGTAAGCTACAAGGATTAAAACAAGTAAAAGACCATAAATGCCCATTCCCATTATAGAAAGTATATATGATATGACAAACATTACAGCAAATGCAGTAATGATCTTTCCTTTCTTAGCTGTTACAAGCTCACATAATGTTCTTGTAAAGTCTGAAGGAATGTAATATCCATACAATCCATTTGCCAAATCGAATATGACAAGTGACAATGCGCCAAATCCATGAATGCTTTCTGCAATATTTGCATGTTCACCTGCTTCTCTTCTGCTTCTTCCTATACCAATCTTGACTTTAGCACCGTTGTTAAGAATAAACCATGCACAATCAAGACCTGCACGAATAGCCACATCCTTACTTGGGAATTTTGCAATCAAGTCATCTCCACCTTCACGGTAACCTTCAATATGACCTTCACAATCTTCCATAAACTCTTTTACGCTTGTCATCAATTCCACAAGCTTGTTTCTTCCATATTTGGAAATGAAATTAGTTGAGTCTACAATATCAATAAACAGGTATTGCTGGAATTCTGGAGGTTCAGATTCTGCCAATTTGAAAGGAGTATCCAATACAAGTGCATATTCTCCACCTAATTTAGTGAATGCAACTCCTGGAGAGTCTCCAACCTCTTTATTGAACTTGATTGATCTTTCAATAGCTGCAGCGCCGGTCATACCAGCAGCAGCCCTGACACGGATTCCATTATCCAATCCAATACCAACCAATCTGATTGCTACTCTGATTGCATCGTTTTTAGACATAAGCCTTGAAACAATTTCTGTTTCGCTTCTTTCGATAATTTCTCCATTTTCTCTTAAAATAATATCAGTGAAAAGATTAATAATATAAGAAGGTTCTGAAAGCTCTACATACATGTAACGGTCACTACCCATAATGATATTACTTACAAGAGCATATTCTTCAACCTTATTCTGTGCAGGAAGTAATTCATAAAAATTATGATTCTCTGGAATATTTTCACGGCCAACATCACGAACCAAATTGGTAAAAATACTTTCAGTGGTAATATTCGCTTTATCAATTTCCATAAGCATGGTTTGAGTATAATTGAACATATCTACATACTCTGTTTCAAGTGGAGTTGTTGGAAAGTACTTAGTACCTATACTGATGATTTCATGTTTGGTAACTAAAGAAACAATTTTCCTTATAATTACATGATCAGCCATATTTTACCTCCTTTTAATTTTTAAAATAAATAATCAGATTAAATATCAGTTTTAACATTCATAATCAGTTTTTCAGTTTTCAATAAACAAGTTTTCAATAAATAATAATTCTTAAGAATTTGAAATAATTTCAGTTAATTATTTCTCCTTCTTTTTCTTGGAATTCTTTTCTAAGTAAATCTCAAATTCACCAGGTTTTTCCAAAATCATATTTGGTTTAACTGAAACAAATGGGAACTTCCAGGACCCTAATCTTCCAGCAATTGTACTTGCAATATTTCTTGAATTCTTTTTGATGAACACTTCATCATAAGTATTTGTTTGAATCTCAATATTGTATGGAGGATTGTCTTCCACCTCATCAGTCAAGACAATATTCAAGCCAAAGTAACCTGGCTTAATAAATAAATCATTACGAACTGCTATCAATGGTTTGTGAACCAATCTTAACCTGTCTGCAACTGTAACTGAAATGTTACCGGCATCCTTGACAGCAGCCTTATAATCCTTAGGATGAACAAGAACAAAAATAACATATGGAACAGAGGTCTCTACATCATCCACCATTTCCATAACCTTATCAAACATAGGCAATTTAGAAAATAGTCCTTCTATTTTAGAGGAAACATTATCCTGTTCAGATTCATCAAGCAATAATATAGCCTGTTTAGCCACATTTAATGGTGTAAATTTAGTTGTTTCCTTACCTTTATAAACTACCCAACGTTTTCTCTCAAGCTCATTTAATATTTCATCACAGATGTTCTGCAAGAGATTTTTGACCTTCTTAGGCTTTTTAGTTTTACCCATAATCAATTCACCATCTTGAATTGAAAATGGGATTCTTATGCTGTTGATGTCAGGGAATTCAGACATGAAATCCCTAAATTTATCATTAGATAATACTTTTGCATCCTCTTCATAAGCCAAATCAAGAATATAATGGTCTGCAATGGTTCCTACAGGAACTTCATCAATAATGCCATCATCGACTAATCTTACAAAAGTTTCCTTATCATCAATATTATGACGTAGGGAAGCATCTGCTATGATTAAAAAATCATGATTTCCTTGTTCCAAAGCTTTTACGGCTAATGTAATATTTTTTAATTTAGCTTTTGAACCTTCTTCTTTTTGGAAATGTGCGACATTTGCTGCATCAATAATAACTTTCAAGATATCACCCTTTAAAAGTTTAAGTTAATGATTTTTTAAAAAATTAATTATTTCACTTATGATATATAAAAATAATGATTCTAATCCTTTTTTTTGAGTTTAAATCCATTATTCAATAGATTATACTATAAAGTTATTGGTTTGATTGAAAATAATTCATAGAATATTTTATATTATGAATATATATTTATACTAAAATATTTAAATCTTTTTAGAATTTGTATAGTTATACCTAATGAAAACCAAAAAACAGGAAAAAATATCTAAATACTCTAAAAAAATCTTAAAAAAACAGGAAAAATTATCTAAAGAATAAACTAAAAATCTAAAAAAAACCAAAAATATAACAAAAATAACAAAAATAGAAATTAAAAAATAAAAATAAAAGAATTATTTTGATTGAGCAACTTCAGCCGCTTTTAATTCTTTTTTAGATCTTCTTACAAGATCTCTTAAAGCATTAGAAACATTAGGAGGTACGGAACCTTCTTCTTTATTCAAAATAACTTCAGAAATAGTGTTAGAAAGAACAAAGATTGCATGTTTATGTTCTACTTTGGTTCTATGAATGTGATGAGGACTAATGTTCAATGCAAGGTACTCTTCACAATATTGATGAGCAGTGTTATCAGTGTCTAAATATTTTAAAACATATACTAAAAATTGATGTAATTGAATCATTTCATCTTTATACATATAATACCTTTCCTATATTTTAAAATTCTTAAAAAATAATAATTTAAATCAACATTTATTAATTCAAATTTATCCTAAACACATAACAAAACAATAAAGATCAAACCATATTTTTCGGATACCACGAAATAAATATTCATTTTATGGATTTAAACACTTTCAACTAAATCCTCATATAAATTTCACAAAAGATGATTTTTATCAACTTCAATTATTTTTGTTAATAGTATTTTTAACATGATTGTATTTAAAATTTATGTTTAACTATATAAACTTTTATATTTAATTTTTTGTCTCAAAAATATATAAATCTTTTTGTTAAATGAGTTATGAATTAAATCATTTTTTCAAAAAATTTAAATGATGAAAAATGGAAAATAACTAAAATTTATACTTAATATTAATAATGTATATAAAATATAAAAAATATACTTAATTATGTTATAAATTATGCATATAATACACTAACAACATATGCATAAAAACAACAAAAGCAATTAATAAGATAATTATTTATTATTTTAATTATTAATTCTAATTATTTTATTAGTTTATTTATTTTATTAACTATTTTATTTTATTTAGTAAAGAGTGGTAGAATGGAAATTCTAAAATATGATAAGGAAACTGCAGATGATTTAATCAAAAGATCACAGGCAGACATCAATGAAATCTTGAATATAGTTTCAGATATTCTCAAAGATGTGAAAGAGAATAAGGATGAAGCTGTCAAAAGATACACTGCCAAGTTCGATAAAACTGAATTGGATGATTTGCAAGTTTCTGAAGATGAAATTAAAGAAGCTTATGATAATTTAGATAAAGATCTTATTGAAGCACTTGAAAGAGCATCTAAAAATATAGAAAAATTCCATAAAGCTCAAATTCCAGAAGAATGGTCTATAGAAGTAAACACTGGAATTACTGCTGGACAAATCATTAGGCCAATAAACAGTGTTGGCTGTTATATCCCAGGAGGAAGAGCTGCTTATCCTTCATCTATACTTATGGAAGTGATTCCTGCTAAGATAGCTGGAGTTGAAAGGATAATCTGTTGCACTCCACCAGGAGAGGATGGAAAAATCATGGATGCTATTTTAGTAGCTGCAGATTTAGCGGGAGCAGATGAAATCTACAAATGCGGAGGCTCTCAAGCAATTGCTGCCATGGCTTACGGAACTGAATCAATCGAAAAGGTTGAAAAGATTGTAGGCCCGGGAAATGTATTCGTTACCGGAGCTAAAAAGTTAGTTTATGGCGATGTGGATATTGAATTCCCTGCAGGACCCTCTGAAGTGTTAATCCTTTGTGACAACACAGCAGTTCCTGAATATCTTGCTCACGACTTTTTATCACAAGCTGAACATGACCCTGAAGCATCTTGTTTCTTAATTACAGATGATGAAGAGATAGCTGCCAAGGCTAAAGATTTGATTGAAGAGTTTGCAAAAGAAGCTGCAAGACGTGAAATCATCGAAGAATCCTTGGAAAAACATGGCCATATCATACTTTGTGAAAATATGGAAGAAGCTATTGACTTTACCAACACTTATGCTCCTGAGCATTTAATCATCACTACAGAAAATGACAATGCTGTACTTGATAAAATCAAAAATGCAGGATCAATTTTCTTAGGAAAATACTCCCCTGTAGCTGCAGGTGATTATGGTTCTGGAACAAATCATGTTTTGCCAACAGGTGGTGGAGCTAAAATGTATTCAGGTCTTTCCACTGAAGCATTCATCAAGAAACCAACAGTTCAGACACTTACTCAAGAAGGTATAGAAGAACTTGCAAAAACAGTCATTCCAATAGCGGAATATGAAGGTTTCTATGCACATGCAAATTCTGTGAAAGTCAGATTGAATAAAGAACTCTAGAAACTAAATAAAATAATAAAACATAAAATATTATAAATTTGCTTAAATCAAAATTTGAAGAAAAATTATAAAAATTATAAAAATATGAAAATATATAAAAATTTTGAAAAATTTTGAATATAAATTATGATTATTAATAAATATTAATTGAATAATTATTAATTGAAAAACAAATTATGTAAATATAATCGAGGCGATATAAGTGGATTATTTATTAGGCGATTTAAGAAGAACTCATTATTCTAAAGACGTCAACCCTGACATCAGTGGTGAAGACGTAATTATTATGGGTTGGGTACATGAAATAAGAGACTTAGGTGGAATCATCTTTGTAATCGTAAGAGACAGAGATGGATTAGTGCAAATTACTGCACCAAGTAAAAAAGTGGATGCATCCATTTTAGACGATTTGAGAGTACTTAGAAAAGAGTCTGTAGTTGCAATCAAAGGTGCAGTACAAGATGCAGGAAAAGCACCAAATGGTGTGGAAATCATTCCAGCTGAAGTTATTATCTTAAACCCAGCTAAACAACCATTACCAATGGATCCAACTGAAAAGGTAAAAGCTGAAATTGATACCAGACTAAACTCAAGATTCCTTGACTTAAGAAAAGCAAACGTAAGTTCAATCTTCAAGATAAAAGCAAACATGTTCAAGACTGTCCGTGATTACTTCAACGAACAAGGCATGATTGAAATCAACACTCCTAAACTCGTAGCTTCCGCTACTGAAGGAGGAACTGAACTTTTCCCAATCACTTACTTTGAAAAAGAAGCTTTCCTCGGCCAATCCCCTCAATTGTACAAACAAATGATGATGGGTGCTGGATTTGACAAAGTATTTGAAATTGGTCAAATCTTCAGAGCTGAAGAGCACGATACCTTAAGACACTTGAACGAAGCAGTTTCCATCGACTGTGAAATCTCCTTTGCAGATGATGTTGATGTAATGAAAGTATTGGACGGCATGATCACTGCCGTACTCCAATCCACTAAAGAAAACTGTGCAAAAGAATTGGAAATCTTAGAATATGACTTAAGCACTATTCCTGAAGGACCATTCCCAGAAGTCAAATATGATGACGCTGTAGATATCATCAACTCAAAAGGAATCGATATGGAATGGGGTGAAGACTTATCCAGAGAAGCTGAAAAAGCTTTAGGAGACACCCAAGAAGGTTTATACTTCTTAACCGATTGGCCAACTGCAATTAAACCGTTCTATGCAATGCCTTACGAAGACACTCCAGAAATCAGTCATGCTTTCGACTTAATGTACAAAAACTTAGAAATCTCATCAGGTTCTACAAGGGTCCACCAATACGACCTTTTAGTAAAACAAATGATTGAAAGAGACTTAAACCCAGATGGATTCGGAAGCTACTTGAAAGCATTCGAATACGGTATGGCTCCTCACGCAGGTTGGGGTGTAGGTGCAGACAGATTAGCTATGGTCTTAACCGGTGTTGAAAACATTAGGGAAACTGTTCTCTTCCCAAGAGACAGACACAGATTAACCCCATAAGTTGATCAATAAACCAAAAAATTAAAAAATTAAAAAAAAACAATAAATAAGGAATTTCCTTATTTATTTTCATTTTATTAAAAATTAAAAACTATTTTTTTACCAATTTTAAAAATTTTATTTCAACTATTTTAAATAATACTATTAATAAATCAAATTCAATATTTAAATTCAATGAATTCAAATTCAAGGTAATAATATGCAGGAATATAAAGTGGCAATTATAGGAGGAGGACCCGCAGGAATGATGGCTGCAATTAAGGCAGCTCAAGAACTGGAACCTCATAATGTATGCATCTTAGAAAAGAATGATGCCTTAGGTAAAAAACTTCTTTTAACAGGAGGAGGCCGCTGTAATATAGCAAACAGCACTCCAATCCATGACCAATTAGATTATTACAATAAAAACAAAAACTTCCTTAAGCATGCATTATACACATTGCCTCAAGACAAATTGCTTGAAATATTTGAAGAAAAAGACCTTGAATTCCATATAGAAGATAAGAAAAGAATTTTCCCAGACACTGAAGATGCCCATGATATTTTAGATATTTTGGAAGAATACCTTGATGAATTGGGAGTAGATATACATACCAATTGTCCAATCAATTCAAATGATATTGAACATGAATTAAATGAAAGGATGGAACCAGTATTCTTAATAGAAAATGAAAAGATATCCTTAAATGCATCAAAGATTGTAGTATCTACAGGAGGAATCACATACCCTAATACAGGTTCAACTGGAGATGGGTATAGGATAGCTTCAAAGATGAATCACACAATCACAGACATCAAGCCTGGGCTTGTCTCATTTAATGTAGATAACTTTTTGCTTAGAAGCTTAAGTGGATTGACATTAAGTGATGTTGAACTTTCCTTCAAGGACAAAAAGAAGAAAGTTTCTCTTAGAGAGGACATATTGATCAGTCATTTCGGCTTAACAGGACCTGCAGTGATTGACTTAAGCAATATATTGATTGAAAAGTCCAAGTTTACAATCTTAGATGATAACTTAAATCAAAAGGATGATGAGGAAATAGAGAATATTGAATTGTTCACCAATAAAATCAATATTGATTTCACTCCAGATATGACTGAAGAAGAGATAAAGGAACAAATTACAAAAGACACTCCAGACAAAGGAAAGGTGTCCATAAAAAATTATATGAAAAAGTTCCTTCCAGCTAACTTCATTGATTACTTCTTGATGAAAATCAATATCAGCCCAAGCAAAACAATGGCTAACATTACTAAAAAGGATAAGAATAAGATAGCTGAAAACCTTAAGAGACATCCTATTGAAATTGAATCCATGGAAACAGAACTTGCAAAGGTCACCATAGGAGGAGTCAAATCAAAAGAGATCGATTCCAAAACACTTCAATCCAGATTTGTGAATGGATTGTACTTTGCAGGAGAAGTTCTTGAAGTAGCTGGACCAACTGGAGGATATAATCTCCAAATAGCATTTTCAACTGGTTATTTAGCTGGTCAAGAAGCTGCAAACAGTTTAAAATAAGCTCTATTTTAAGATGATTTAAAAATCATCTATACTCTTTTTTATAAAAATAATTTAATTTAAAATTCTACTTTCAAAATACTTTTTTTTAAGAAAAAATAATTAAAAATAGATCTAATTATAAAAAACTCATTTTAAAAAATTATAAAAAAAGGTCTAATAAAAAATAAGAAAAAATAAAAAAAGTTAAAATAAAATTAAAAAAAGAAATTGTATAAATATTTAAATTTATACAATAGATTCAAATCCTTTTGTAGCGAGTAAACGTGCAAAAGAACCTTTTGGATCCATAACAATATTTCCTTTCTTATATTCTTCCAAAGAAGTTTTTATCATGATGTCTTTTTTGTTTGGATCTTGTGCAGCTTTAGAAAGAGCTTTAACCAATACCATTACAGCATCTGCCCTATTCATTGAACCTGTTTGGATATTTTCTCT
>CAJOMK010000026.1 GCA_905235495.1 uncultured Methanobrevibacter sp. | reverse complement strand
TGTATGTCTTACTGGATTTAGAGAAAAAGAGTGGGAAGAGAAATTAAAATAAATAAAATTTCTCTACTTTTTAGTGGGAAGAGAAATTAAAATAATCTAATTTCCCTACTTTTTAATTTTTTTAATTATTTTTTACAACTAATTTTTAACTTAAAATTTTAAACACTATTTTTAAATTTCAAAATTATTTTTTAGTTTTATATTTTTCAATTCCTATTTTTAATGCATTCAATCCTTCAAGCAACAATTCTTTTGGACATGCAATATTCATTCTTAAGAAATCATCACCATTTTCTCCAAATTGTACTCCTGGAGATAGGAATAAACCTACATTTTCTCTTAAGAATTCAGACAAATCATTTGAAAATCCATCTTCATAATCTTCTATATTCAATTGACTGCAATCCAACCATAAAAGATATGTTGCATTTGCAGGAACCAAATTGATTTCAGGAATTTCAGTCTTTAAGAATTCATCAACAATCATCTTATTGTTAAATAACACTTCTCTCAATTCATTTAACCAATCCTCGCTTTTATAAGCTGCAATTGTAGCATCTATTGAGAATATGTTCGGATGATTGAAATAATCAATAGCTAATTGTTTCTCTAATCTTTCATAAAGTTCATTGTTTCGAGTGAATACTGCAGAACTCTGAAGCCCTGCAATGTTGAATGTTTTGCTTGGGGACATGCATGTAATGCTGTTATTGGATAATTCATCATCCAAAGATGCAAAGGGAACATATTTCAAATTAGGATCAGTCAAATCGCAATGGATTTCATCAGATACGACAATGACATTGTGCTTGTTTGCTAAAGCAGCTATCTTTTCAAGACTTTCCTTACCCCAAATCTTTCCAATAGGGTTATGCGGATTGCACAAAAGCATTAGCTTAGTCTTTGAATCTTTGAATTTATTCTCCAAATCATCGAAGTCAATTGTATAAGCAGTTTCTACATCATCTGATTTTGAATCATAAAGCAATTGGTTTTCAACTACATTTCTATCATTATCCAATATCACATAAAAGAAAACATGATAAACTGGAGTTTGAATTAAGACATTATCACCTACATCGGTAAATGCACGGATGATACTTGCGATTGAAGGCATGACTCCTGTTGCAAATAGCAACTCATCCTTTTGCATTTCAAGACCATATTTCTTCCACCAATTGATATAGGAATCATAAACATTATCATTTACAAATGAATATGCATAAACTCCATGCTTTGCTTTTCCATTTACTGATTCATAAATGAGGGGAGCTGCATAAAAGTCCATATCTGCAACCCACATTGGATATTCATCATCAAACAAGTCCCATTTCAATGAATTGGTGTTTTTTCTATCGATTATTGAATCAAAATTGTATTTCATAAGGCATCCCCAGTTTAAAGAATAAAAATAATTAGGAGACTAGGAACATTAATTAATAGGTTTCATAATGAATTCTGGACTCATCAAACTTATCCATAAACTTATTTTCCCAACCTTCAGCAGGATAACCAAGAGTGATTATGCAGAATGGCTTTAAATTCTCATCTTTTGGCAGACCAACAATCTCAGCAATGGCATTCATTCTTTCTTCTTCAGGTGCAACACCATTCCATAAACCACCTAAACCGAGATTGACCACTTCAAGGAGCATGTTTTCCACTGCTGCACTCATATCCTGTTGCCATACCAATTTATAAAAAGATCTTTCAATATTTGCAATCAAAAGAATAGCTACTGGTGCATTAGTTACACGAGGTTTGATTTCTCCAATCTCAGCAAGTGTTTCCTTATTCTTGATTACTAAGAATTCCCAAGGTTCTGCACCTAATCTGCTTCCAGGTGCCTGCATAGCGGATTTTAGTATCTTCTCTATTTTTTCGTCTTCAACTTCCTTATCTGCATATTCTCTTATGCTGCATCTTGTTCTAATTACTTCATCAAAATCCATATTAACTCCTATTTTTTTAATTATATTTAATATGATATAATTTTTAATAGTTTAAATAATTTTTTAAAAAAAAAGGATAAATGGAGGTAAATGGAATAGTGAATGAAATAAGGAAATTCATAAAATTTATAAAAAATAATAATTTTTATATTTAATAATAAAATATATATTAATTCAAATTAATGAGGTGAAAAAAATGGAATCATATAAAATTATGTCAATTATTTCCATTATTATTGGTTTAATATTCATAATCTTCCCAATGTTTAGTGCTAATCTCATTTCCATCCTTATTGGTGCAAGTGTATTCATTTTCGGTGTACTCTTAGCATACACAGGAGTGATTTCAAAAGACATTTCACCTGCATATTCAACCGTTGCAGCAATCTTTGGTGTTGTAATGATTATTTTAGGATTAGCATTCATATTTGGAACCAATGCAATTTCCTTCCTAGTAGGATTACAATTCTACATCGTAGGATTTATGTTAATTGTATCAGCTATAATCAGATTACTTGTAGGATTAACCATTAATAAAACTAGTTCCATTATGAGTTTAGTATTAGGAATAGTTGTTTTGTTCATTGCAATGTTTGCAGCAAACAATTCTATATTAATCACTATCATTATAGGTATTGTATTAATAGTTTATGGTATAACTGGCTATTTTCAAACAGAAGTAATTTAAAAAAAGAATTAGAAAGCAAAGAATAATTTTATTCTTTTGCTCCAATAACTGTTTTTCCTCCCATATAAGGTACTAATACCTCTGGGACTTTTATGCTTCCATCAGCTTGTTGATAGTTTTCTAAAATACAACAGATGGTTCTTTCAGTAGCAATAGCTGTACTGTTTAAAGTGTGCAATATTTGAGCATCTCCAGAACCTGCCCTACCATATCTTGTTTTGGTTTTACGAGCTTGATAATCCTTACAGTTGGTACAGCTAACCAATTCTCTAAATGCACCAGAACCTGGGAACCAAGCTTCAAGGTCATATTTAATAGCAGCATTATCGTTTAAAGCTGAAGATACAATAGCTATGACTTGATATGGAAGACCTAATTTCTGATAGATTCTTTCAGTTACTTCCATTAAATGATCATGTTGTTTTCTTGAATCTTCAGGAGTGGAGAAGATGAACTGTTCAATCTTTTCAAATTGGTGAACTCTAAAGATTCCTAAGGTATCTTTACCGTGAGAACCAGCTTCTTTTCTAAAGCAGGTTGAAAGTGCACAGTACCTTAATGGCAAGTCTTCAGGGTTGATGATTTCATTTCTGTGAAGTGCTGCCAATGTCTGTTCAGCAGTTGCAATCAAGTACATGTCTTCATTTTCAACTTTGTATAATGTTTCTTCAAACTCGCCAAGCTCTGAAGTTTCAGCTGCAACTTCTCCTTTTACAAAGAAAGGAGTTTGCATTGGAATGTAACCTTCAGCTTCGAGTTCGGAAAGTGCAAATTGAATCAGTGCCAAGTTCAAATGCAAGATGTCTCTTTTCAAGTAGTAGAATCTTGCACCTGCAATGCTTGCTGCAGTTTCAAGGTCTGCTCCATCAATCTTATTGATCAAATCCACATGATTCAACAATTCAAAGTCATACTCCGGAATTTCACCATAAGTTCTGACAACCACATTGTCATCTTCAGTATCAGAAATAGGAACATCTTCATCGATGATGTTTCCAACTTTGTATCTGTAATCATCTCTAAGAGCAAGGTATTCTGCATTTTTAGCACTTACCTCTTTAATTTCATTAGCAAGTTCCTTGGATTTTGCAATGACTTCTTCAATATTGCCTTCCTGTTTAGCTTTTTTAAATGATTTGGATAATTTGTTTTTCTCTGCTCTTAAAGAGTTTAATCTTCTTTCACCTTCTCTCCATAAGGTGTCATATTCAATAACTTTCTCTGCATTTTCTGTGCTTCTAAATCTTTTCTTCTCAGAGTCAAATATTATTTCAGGATTTTCTCTGAATAATTTAATGTCTAACACTGTTTATTCTCCTTTTAAATGAATAAAATAATTAAGTAATTATAATTTTAGCAACCATAAAATTTTATCATAAAATTTTTATTAATAAATAATATATTTCTCTTATTTAATAATTATTTTGCTTAATTGAGATTAATCCATTTTACTTATTAAAATAGAATATCTTGATTCTGCTTTTAATATCGGATCCTTTGAGATATTGTTGTGACTTAATATTTTAATTGCCTTAAACTCATCAGAGCCTAAATTCTCTCTTTTTGAAACCTCTTCTTCCAAATAATCAGGATAAACCAAATAATCAAAATTCATTCCTAACTTAGTATTATCGTCCTTATCATATTTGAAATCGATGACTGTTGCCCCAATATCGCAAACCAAATCCTTTAGGAATTCCGAATAGACCTTTACTTTTTTATCCTTATTTGACTCCCTTATCTTATTGAATTTATCTTCACTCAAAATGGCATATTTAATGTCTTCATCAACATTTGCATAATTTGCAAAAATAGCTTCAATATCCTCATCACCAATAGCTTTTTCAATCAAATTCTTTTCAAATAGAAGGTCAGATACAATTTTAATGCTTTCTTTAATTTGAGAGAATGTATTTATTTTGATTGCTAATGAATCCATTTTCACTTTACTTTCTGAAAGCAAAATGGCAAAGTCTCCTTCTTCCTCATCTGGAAACCTGTTTACTTTAAAATCATCCAGTCCTGCCCATTCCATTATTTGCTTACACATTTGAGTTGTTACAACTATCATAATATTCCTCAAAAAAAGATAAAAATAATATTTTTCTAAAATTTATTCAAATTTTAATATTTTTTTTAATTAAAACTTTAATATTTTTTAATTTAATCTAAATAATTTTAAACTTTAATTTTAATACTTATTAATTAATTCTTATTAAATATTATATATCACTAAATATAAAAATTATAAACATACATTGAACACACTATTGACATACTATCGAACAAAAATATTAAGATTAATTTTAATTTGCTTTCAAAAAGTTTATAAGCACAATTAATATAATTAATATAAGAAAAATAACATAATAAAACTAATAAAATATAATTAGTAAAAATTTTAATGGCAATAAAAACATTTAAGAAGGATTATCTAATGATTAGAGAATGTTTAAAAATTATAGGAACTGCACACGTGTCTCATAATAGTGTAGAGGAAGTAAAAGCAGCTATTTTAGAAGACCAACCTGATGTGGTTGCTATTGAATTAGATAAAGGACGATACCAAAGGTTAATGAATGAAAAAAATGGTGTCATAGAAGATGATACAATTCATATTACTAAAATCATAAAAGAAAACAAAGTCGGTGTTTTCTTAGTTACAACTCTTCTTTCCTATATGCAAAATAAGATTGGTGAAGATGTTGACATAAAGCCTGGTGCTGAAATGATTGGTGCAATCGAAGCCTCTGAAGAGATTGGATGTAGAATTGCCCTCATTGACAGAGACATCAATATCACACTTCAAAGGGTATTGAACAGCATGAACACTTGGGAAAAGCTAAAATTCGTATACGGAATTATTGGCTCATTATTCTCATCAGATGAAGAAGAGATAAATATCGAAGAGTTGAAGGAACAATCAAATATAGACCAGGCCATGGAATACTTTAAGGAAGCCTCACCTGGAGCATACAATGCCCTTGTTAAAGAAAGGGATGCATACCTTGCAAAAGGAATTTTAGGAATCCCAGAGGATAGGGTAATAGCTGTTGTAGGTGCAGGGCATAAGGAGGGAATAATAGAATACCTTAATTACCCTGAAACCTTGCCAAGCTATGCTGAATTAAATAACATAAACAAAAAAAGAGGAATTTCTTGGCTTAAAATCATTTTAGCATTGATCCCTATTTCATTTGTAGTGATATTTTTTCTTGCTTGGATGAATGGTATTCGAATAGAAGGGGATATCGAACAATTCATTGTAATCAGCATGATTATGGGATTCCTAGGTTCAATTCTTTCTGGTTCTAAAATCCAATCTGCATTAATTGGAGGATTGGTTGCTCCGCTAACAATCATTCACCCATTGCTTCAGGTCTTGCAGAAGCTAAATACAGACATGTGAGAAAACAGGACATCAACAATTTAGGCAAAATTGAAAGCTTTAGAGACTTGTGGAACAACAATATCATCAGAATATTGCTTGTAGTTGTTGGAACCAACTTAGGAGTAAGTATAGCAACCCTTATCATATTGCCCTCCCAAGTATTTATTCCATTATTCATGAAGTTATTTGGAGGATAATTATTAATAAAACTCCAAAAGAAAATGGTTCTTTAAAAAATAATAATTGAGGTTAACTATGTACTTAATATTTAGATGCAACTGCGGAAGGGTTCTTTATGCAAAGAAAGGAAGGGCTACAAGAAGATGTACCTGTGGAAAAACAGTTAAAGTAAAAGACCGCAGAATCCTTCAAAGAGTAGAAACTGCACAAGAAGCTTCTTTAGCCGTCCAAAGAATGCAGGAAGAAATTTATGGCGGTTCTATGTTTAGTACTGCAGAGAAATTTAAAAACAACAAATTCCTTAATCAGATTGATAGAAAAATGAGAGAATTATAAATTGCAAAACTAATCATAATTTTGAAAAAATATAATCAAATCATTATAAAGTTTTAAAAATTATTTAATCAAACGAACTAAAAAACATTAAATTTATAAATATAATTAATAAATATAATTAAATACTTATTATTAAATACTAATTTTTACATAATAAACTATATAAAAAATATTTAAAATTTTAAATACAAAATTGTTTAAGGACTTAATGGAAATGGACTCGATAATTATAGGAATTGAAATATTAATAATAATAATTTTAATTTTGCTTAACGGACTTTTCTCTCTTGCAGAAATTGCTGTGGTATCCACTAGAAGAATTAGAATGCAAAAAATTGCAGATGATGGAGATAAAAGAGCACCACTTGTTTTAGACTCAATGGATAATGTTAGTGACTTTTTATCTACTGTACAAATTGGTATAACATTTACAGCAATTATCACTGGGGCAATGGGCGGAACTACTTTTTCTGAACCTATTGGTAACTTTTTAAGCCCATATATACCTTACAGCTACCAATTAAGTTTCATATTTGTTATTCTTGTCACTACATACTTCACAATCTTAATTGGTGAAATTATACCAAAAAGAATGGCATTGAATGCCCCTGAAGGTTATTCATTGAAAACCGCAAAATTCATGCAGATAAGTTCATTGATCTGTAAGCCAGTTGTGAGATTACTCAATAGTTCAACAAATCTTGCCCTCAGAATCGTTGGTTCCTCACCAAAAGAAGAGATTGTTACAGAAGATGAAGTCAGACTTCTTATTGAAGAAGGTATTGAAGATGGAACAATCGCTGAAGAGGAAGAAGACATCATCAAAAGGGTGTTCCGTTTAGATGACCAGAAAGTGGATATGATAATGACTCCAAGAAGCGAAATAATCTGGATTGATTTGGAAGATGACTTTGAGGAAAACAAAGAAAAAATCATTAACAGTAAAAGATCCATTTTCCCTGTTGCTGAAGGAGAATTGGATGACTTCATAGGTGTTGTTCAAGCTAAAGACCTATTAAGCGAAATCTTCTTAGGCAAAGATGTGGACATCAAAGAAACTGTTAAATCCCCACTGGTTGTTCCTGAAAATATGCTTTCAATGGATTTGCTTCAAGAATTCAAGGAAAACAGAGAATATGTTCATATGGTTCTTGTTGTAGATGAATTTGGAAGTGTAGTAGGATTAATTACATTAAACGACCTTCTTGAAGGAATTGTGGGAGATATTCCTGGTATCGATGAAGAAGATGATCCTAAAGCAATTGAAAGAAAAGATTACTCTTGGTTAATCGATGGTAGATTCTCTATTGAAGACTTTAAAGACTTGTTTGAAATCGAAGAGGATATGCCTAATGAAGTGGAAGACGGTTATACAACCATTGCAGGATTCATCCTTTCACATGCAGGAAAAATACCGGAAGCCGGTGAAATATTCCATGAAGGCAAATTCACCTTTGAAATTGTGGACATGGATGCAAACCATATCGATAAGATTTTAGTTACAATCAACGAAGAGGATGCAAACAAGTTAGACCTTGAAAGCCAAGAAAAATAAGTTTTATATATTCATTTAAAATAAGGAGGAATAACGATAGGATTAATATTTCAAGTCATTTTACTTATTATAGGATTTGTACTTTTAATAAAGGGTGCAGATGTATTTGTAGATGGTGCAAGTAATGTAGCATACAATCTAAAGATACCTACAATAATTGTAGGTTTAACAATTGTTGCATTCGGTACAAGTGCACCTGAAGCAGCGGTATCCATTACCTCAGCATTTGCTGGAACTAATGCAATATCCTTAGGTAATGTTGTAGGTAGTAATATATTCAACATATTAGCGGTTATTGGTATTTCCGCATTGCTTGGAACATTAACAGTTGATAAGATATTGATTAAAAGGGATTTCCCATTTTTAGTCATTTCTACAATCGGTTTGCTTATAATAGTTATAATTTTTGGAGAAATAAGCAGATTATGTGGAATAATCTTCCTGATTGTCATTATCGCTTATGTTTATCGCCTTGTTCAAGAAGCAAGACAAGATAAGGAAGCAATGTCTCAAGAGATTGAAGTGAAACTATCAATACCAAAAGCATTTGTTTACATAATTATTGGTATTATCGGTATCATAATCGGTTCAGATTTAGTTGTAGACGGTGCAAGTTTCATTGCAAGCACATTCGGATTAAGTGATGCGCTCATAGGTCTTACCATTGTTGCTATAGGAACATCCTTGCCTGAACTTGTTACATCTATCACAGCACTTAAAAAAGGAGATAATGATATTGTAATAGGTAATGTACTTGGATCAAATATCTTCAATATCCTATTCATTTTAGGTATAAGCAGTGCAATCAGTCCTTTACCAATCGCACCTGAAATGGTATCTGATATAGGTTTAATGACTATCATTACAATTATAGGTGCAATATTTGCATACAGTAAAAATGAAGTGGATAAAAAAGAAGGAGCTGTCTTAGTAGCTCTATTCATACTTTATATGGCATTTATCATAATAAGAAATTAATTTATTAATTTCTTTTTTCTTTTTTTTTGACAAAATTAATTTGTTCGTTGAAAATAAAATAAATAAAATAAAATGAATAAAATAAATTAAATAAAATAAAATAAGATAAAATAAAATAAGATAAAATAAAATAAGATAAAATAAAATAAGATAAAATAAAATAGGATAAATAAATTAAAGAAAACTCATTTTTCGTTAAGATTCTCATTAACAATATCCTTAATCTCACAAGCTTTACAAACCTTAGCTGATGTTGGTTCTCCGCATCTTTCACATTCATTGAGAACTGTTCTAATATTATCAACATCTAAGATTTGCTTAAATGACTCCAAAACATTTTCTTTAGTTCCAGGATGCTTAGATTCTGTATTATTTAAAAACTCTTTTATCTTAGCCCTTAATGAAAGATTGGAATAAGGGCATTCATCCAAATGAATCTCAATGTCATTAATGATTGCCCACATACCCACTTCTTTTTCAGATGTGTTCCATAAGGGTTTGATTCTTGGAACCAACTTTTCATGAATCTGATTAAGTTCTGGTCCGAATTTAGAAAACTTAACTGTATCCCCTCTTGAAAAGCTCATCAGAAAGGATTGTATCTCGTCATCAAGATTATGACCTGTTGCTATCTTATCAGCCCCTATTTCATAAGCTGTCTTATTTAAGATATTACGTCTAAAGACTCCACATGGAATGCAAGCGCTTTTAAAATAGGAATAAATGTCATCCAATGCGAATCCTTCTTCCTCTTTAAAGGATTTTTGAATGAGAGGAATATCCAAAACTTTTGCATTATTTACTGCAGCATCAATTCCATGCTGACGATAACCTGCAATTCCCTCATCAACTGAAATAGCTACAAGTTCAAAATCAAAATCAGCATTTTCCTGATAATTCTTAAGTGCATGCAGAGTTAAAACACTGTCCTTACCACCTGATAAGGCAATAACTATTTTTTCATTCTCCTTAATCAACCCATAATCATTTATCAGATTATTAATCCTTGAGAATATCTTATCGTTGAATTCGTCTTTATTTAAACTCATGATACCACTTAAAAATTAAAAATTAAAAATCTATTAAAAAAAGCATGATTTATTAATAAAAAATAAATAAAAATAAAAAAATGATAAAAGAATTAAAGAAATTATTCTGTGAATTCTTTAACTACTTTAATGATTAAATCTAAATCTTCCTCAGTGAGTTTAGCATGAATAGGAAGTGAAAGAACCTCATCAACTATCTCTTCAGTTACTGGAAGACTTTGATTGTAACCCATTTCCTTGTAAAGAACTTGGTCGTAAAGAGGAATTGGATAATAAATTCCATTACCAATACCGTTTTCTATTAAATAATCAGACAATTCATCCCTTTTACCATCTTTAATCTTAATGGTGTATTGGTGGTATACATGCTTATAACCATCCTTTACAATTGGGGTTTCTATCAAATCAACACCAGCTAAACCTTCATCAAGGTATTTAGCATTTTCAATTCTTTTGTCATTGAAGGAATCTATTTTCTTAAGCTGTTCCAAACCAATAGCTGCTGCAATATCAGTCATTCTGAAGTTGTATCCCAATACATCATGATGATATTTGGTTGCAGAACCATGAGCCCTATAGATTTTTGCATTCTCAGCAAATTTCTCATTATTGGTGGTGATTATCCCACCTTCACTGGTGGTCATGTTTTTAGTAGGATAGAAACTGAAACAAGCAATATCTCCAAGATTACCTATTTTTTCACCGTTGTATTCAGCACCATGAGCTTGTGCTGCATCTTCAATAACAATCAAGTCATGATCTTTAGCAATTTTCATTATAGCATCCATATCTGCAGATTGTCCATATAATTGAACAGGCATAATAGCTTTGGTCTTGTCAGTAACTGCTTCTTCTATTTTTGAAGGGTCGATAGTAAAGGTTTCTGAATCTATATCAACAAAAACTGGACGAGCACCAGTGTATAAAATAGAGTTACCGGTAGCTACAAATGTGAATGGAGTTGTAATTACTTCATCCCCTTCACCGATTCCAGCTGCTAAAAGAGCAACGTGCAATGCGGAAGTTCCGGAATTGGTAGCAATCCCATACTTTGCACCAACATATTTAGCAAATTCTTCTTCAAATTCGATTACTTTTGGCCCTTGTGCAATCATACCAGATTTCATTACTTCAATTACTGCATTTATCTCTTCTTCTTCAATAATAGGACTAGCTATTGAAACTTTAATATCTGCCATATTTTCACCTATAATGAATAAAATTATAATTAATTCTCTAAAATTAATTCTCAAAAATATTAGTTTTTAAATTATTTGTAGTTAAATAGTTTATAATAATTATTTATTTTTAATGTTATATTAGTTTTACTTTAAATTCTTAAATAATATAAATAAAATAATTATATAAATAAAATAAAAAACAAATATTAATTAGAAAATCAATTAACTAATAAGAATACGAATTAAATAAAGAAACCAATAAGCAATAAGGAACAATAATATGGAAAATAATCATAATTATCAAAATAATTACAACACTGAAATAAAAACATACAGTGAAGATGAATTGAAAATAATCGAAGAGGGTAAAGTTCAGATAAAATTCCCAGACTTCGATAAGGTTTCATCAGATGCTCCTGTATTCTATAATCCAAGAATGGAATTCAATAGAGACACTTCAATCCTTGCACTTCAGGCATACCAAAGGGAAGTTGATAGGGAAATAAACATTTGCGATTTGTTTGGCGGAAGTGGAATAAGAGGAATACGCTATAAAAAGGAAATTGATGGAGTTGGAGATGTTGCAGTAAACGACATCAGCCCCCTTGCAAATGAATTTACAAGAATTAACGCAGAACTTAATGATGTTGAAGTGGAAATAGACCAAAAAGAGGCAAATAATGAGCTTAGAAGCAATATGGGAAGATTTGATGTCATTGACATAGACCCATTCGGTACTCCTTCACCATTTGTGGATTCTGCAGGATATAACCTTAAGAGAGATTCCCTTCTTTGCTTAACCGCAACAGATACATCATGTCTTTGCGGAACATATGTGGAATCATGCATCAGAAAATACAATGCAAAATCATATAAAAGCGAATACTGTCATGAAAACGGTATTAGAATCCTTATAGGATTTGCAGCATTGACACTTGCAAAATATCAAAAATACATTGAAGTGAAGATGTCTCATAGCAGTGACCACTATATGAGAACCTATCTTAAGGTAAGAAAAGGATCCAAAGCTACCGATGAATCATTGAAAAACATCGGATATATTGCACACTGTAAACATTGTCTCTACAGAGAAGAATTAAAAGGACTTGCAAGCAGCATTAGTGAAACTTGTCCTGAATGTGGTGAAAAGCTAATCACAGCAGGCCCAATGTGGTTAGGACCTGTACAAAATGAGGAATTCATTGATTCAATGATTGAAATAGCTGATGAAAAAGAACTTAATCAAAAGAAAAAGGTTTTAAAATTATTGAATTCATGTAAAATAGAGGCAAATGCACCAAGCACATTTTACGACATCCATAAGGTGTGCAGAGCATTGAAAATCAGTGCCCCTAAGTTTGACAAGGTATTTGACAAACTTGAGGAGGAAGGATTCATTACAGTCAAAACCCATTACAGCCCACTTGGAATAAAAACCGATGCCAATAATAAGGAACTGATGAAAATTATTCAGGAATTAGTTGATGAATAAACAGTTAATTAATAATTTAGAAAAATAATATTAGAATTTATAAAAATTATAAAATAATATCAAAAAAATCCTTGGATAATCAGATTTTTCTTGTGAATACTTAACTTAATAAATAATTAAGTGAATATTAGGGGAAATTTAGATAAAACACCGTTAATTAGGAACTATTTAACCTAATCAACTATTATTGGATTTTATCAAATTTAACTACATAAAAATGGAATTTAAAAGTGCAGATAATCCAATTATTAATTAAAATAATAAAATAAAATTTAAATAAAAAAATATTTATTTAGTATTAAAATATTTAAATATTAATAAAATTTATCAAAATATAGAAAAAAATAAGCAAAATAAGCAAAATTTTATATATAAAAATTAACATAATTAACATTAAGGAAACACACTATAAATTATTATAGAAAATAATATAAAAAATTCAAAATTTTTTATAATTTTCTTAAATAATCTAACAAACGTTAAAAAGTGAAAATTATGTGTGCAAAAAAGAATGAAGAAATAATCAAATTGGACGAAACGGATATTAAAATCCTAAAGATTATCAATGATGATGTTAGAATTTCATACAGACAGATTTCACGTGATTTAGGAATTTCTGTAGGAACTGTACACAATCGTATCGACAAAATGCTTAAATCTGGTGTTATTGAAAAATTCGCACCAGTATTGGACCATAAGAAATTAGGTTATGCACTTACAAGCATTATCGGTGTAAATGTTAAAGGCCAAGAATTAGAAGCTTGGGAAGAAGAAATCTCAAACAATAAAAATGTTGTAGGTCTTTATGATGTCACTGGTCAATATGATGCTATTGTAATTGCTAAATTTAAAGATACAGATGAATTAGACAAATTCCTTAAAGAATTACTTAAATCTGGATGTATTGAAAAAACAATTACACAAACTGTACTTAATATTGTTAAAGAAGATATTGGCTCTGCAAATATCCTTTAATCTTAAGTGCAATCAAATTTAAACTGATAATAATTAAATAGATTTTATAATTTAACCCCTTTTTAAAATTATAAAATTATTTTAATTATTATTCAAACCCTTTTTTAAAAATAAACTCTTATCAATATTTTTCAACTATTTTTATTAAAATTTTTTTATTAAAATTTTTTATTAACTATTTCTAAAATAAACTCTTTTAAAAAAGCTAGTTTTAACGAAGAAATAATAAAAATTAAATAAAAACTAAACAATTAAACAAAAAATATATAAATATAAAATTATAGTATTCTAAATATAGAAAATAAAATATTTATTTTATTATAAGAAATTAAACATGGATTATAGAAATTTATTGTAATTATTTATTGTAATAAAAGATCATATTTATTTTTAAGAAAATTAAAGAAGGTAAAACAAAATGGTAGTTTGTCTCCCAGACACACAAGATGATGAACCACATATCCCTATTCATTTAAGTAGAGTAGGTGTTACTGGCGTCAAAAAACTTTTAACTCTTAAAAGAAAAGAAAAAAGACCAATCATATTATTACCTACTTTTGATGCTTTTGTAGATTTACCAAGCACTCAAAAAGGTACACATATGTCTAGAACTCCTGAAGCTATCAGTGAAGTTGTTGATGAAGTTGCTAAAGGTGCTTCCAGTGGTGTTGAATCACTTTGTGCAGATATCGTAAATAAGATGCTTGAAAAACATGAATATGCTAAACGTGCTGAAGTAAGCCTAGTTAGTGACTACATGTTCATGAAAGAGTCTCCGGTAACAGACAATAGTTCACAGGAAATGGCTAAATTAATAGCTAATGCTGTTGGCATCCGTGAAGATGATGGAACCATCACCATTAGAAAAGCTATTGGGGCTGAAGTTATTGGAATGACTGTCTGTCCATGTGCACAAGAATCTGTAAGAGAAGTAGATAAAAGCAACTTATTAAAATTCTTAGATGAAGAAACATGCGAAAAAGTATTGGATACTGTAACTTTCGCTTCTCACAACCAAAGAGGAGTAGGAACCATTTTAATAGAAGTTCCTGAAAAAGAATACATCAATGGTGAAAAATTGATTGAAATCATTGAATCATCCATGAGTTCTCCTATTTCAGAACTATTAAAACGTCCTGATGAAAATGCAGTTGTAATGCATGCTCATAAAAATCCGGTATTTGTAGAGGACTGTGTCAGAACAATGAATGAAAAGATTATTAAAGAGTTTTCATACTTGCCTGACGACACATTAATCACTACAAGACAAGAAAACCATGAAAGTATTCACAGACACAATGCTTATGCAGAAAAAGTTTCTACATTAAGTTCTCTTAAAGAAGAACTTAATTTATAATAAGAAGAAAATTAAGTGTCTAAAAATACTTAATTTATAAAGAAGTTAAGATTAAGTTTAATTAACTTTAATTCTTTCTTTTAAAACACATGCAAATATTGCTTATTTGCTTAAATTTATACTTAATAAAAATAAGAACTATTTTTACTATTTTATAGGCTTAGCCAATATAAGGCTTATAAAAATATTTACTATTTAAACAAAAAACAATCTATTTTTACTATTTAAATAAATAATATAATCTATTTTCATAATTAAAATATGATTATAATCCTAATTTATTCTAAACCCCCACCACACATGTTTAAATTTAAAAAAATATCATAATCCTTATATAGCATATTTTATAATAATAAGAATATAATTAACTTAATTATTTTTTAAGTTAATTAACCATATTTAGATTTTCGTATCACCTATTAATTGGTAAAATTTATAAATTTTTTTACTACCTATTAATGTATAAAAAACAAAATTTCAATTAGTTAAAAAGGCAATCAAATGGCAAGAAAGATAAAAAAGTATCAAGACAACGTTTTGATGAAATTATGGGTGTTGTAAAGGCCCACTTAGCAAAATTATTGAAAAACAATGAAGACGATGAAGATTTTGAAGTTTCAGACTTAAGATATGCAATGGAAGAGTCTGGTCCTGCATTCATTAAATTAGGTCAATTACTTGCTACAAGGCCCGATTTAGTTGGTAATGAAATAGCTGATGACTTGAAATTGCTTAGAGACAATACACCAGCAACTCATTTTGATGAAATGAAAGCAATTATTGAAGAAGAGATTGGACAAGCTCTTGAAGATGCATATTCTGAATTTAATGAAGAGCTTCTCAGTTCTGCATCAATCGGCCAAGTTTATAAGGCAACATTAAAGGAAACAGGCCAAGAAGTTGCAGTTAAGGTTCAAAAGCTAGGTATCATTGATGTAATCGAACCTGATGTAAAAATATTGAGTAAATTAGCTGGAACCCTAGATAAGCATGTTTCAGGAACAAGAGTATATAACTTGCCTTCAATAGCTCAGGAATTTGAAAGGTCAATCTTTAAGGAACTTGACTATATGGAAGAAGTCAGAAACATTGGAAAGATCACCAATAATTTTAAAGATGTGGATTACATTAAATTCCCAGAAGTATATCCTGAATATTGTACTTCCAAGATTATTACCATGGAGCTTATTGATGGATATGAAGTGACTGACTTGTTTGACAATGAAATTGAATGGATAAACAACATACATTGGCATTGATTTGGACCAAATGGATGGAATTTTCGACAATTTAATGATTGTCATGATTAAACACAACATAATTCTTCCAAGAGAATTCGTAACGATTGAAAGAGAGCTATTGCTCATTGAAGATACTGGAGACAGATTGGACCCTCACTTCAACCTTACCGCTGAACTTGAAACTTTTGCTAAAAAGATGATTAAAACCAAATTTGAACCAGGGAATCTTGTAGGTGGAGGATTCAACTATATTGTAGAAATAGAACACTTATTAAAATAGTTGCCTGACAGACTTAACAGCACTCTTGACCAGCTCGAAAATGACAATTAGAGTTAAATATGAACCACACTGGATTGGATGAATTGAAAGACCAGTTATTCATTTCATTAATCATATCTGCATTGCTCATTGGTTTTCCATTGCAATTTTAGCAGATAAAGGACCAAGAGTATGGGACATTTCAGCTATCGGTTTCTTTGGATTCCTAATCAGTGCAGTTCTTGGAATATATATTTGTATCTTTGAAAATAATTCTGCAACCGAAAATGGAGGAGCAATATACGAATCCAACGCAACAGGATGCACCTTCTCCAACAACACCGCAGAAGAGACTGGTAGAGTAGCATATGGAGGAATTATAAGTGATTGTACCTTTGAACTTAATTTCGCAGGAATTGCTGGAACTGAAAATTATGATGAAAACATTACCATTGCTACAGACTGCACTTCTGCCATTATTGGAATAATTGCCTCTGACTTTGAAACCAGTTATGGATTCAATAAGGAATTGCCATTAACCATAAAAGATGATGATGGAAAAATTATGATTGATTTAAAGTAACTATTGGCCTTTATAAAGATGAAGATCTCATAGGCACTTATGAAGGTTTAAGTGGAGAAGGATGGCTTGTTGATTTTGACACTGAAGTCTATAAAGTTACTTTAAGTGTTAAAAACACCAATATCAAACCAGTTAATATAACATTAACAGTAAATCAAATAAAAACTGTTATTGATGCTCCTGGGATTACAACAGATTATTTGACTAATAAATATTTAGTGGTTACCCTAAAAGACAGCCGAAAAAAAGGATTAAGCGGTTTCCAAATCCTTATTGATTTCAATGGAGTGAAAAATTATACAAAAGATCAAATGGTCAGGTAAAAATCTCCACAAAAGGTTTGAATTCAAAAACTTATCCTGTAAAGATCAGTTATGCTGGAGATAATACCCATATGGGTGCAAATGCAAGCACTAATGTAATTATTAATAAATTCACTAGCAAAATTACTGCAAATGCAGTGACAACTACTTATAACATTAATAAAAACCTAATGCTTACCTTAAAAGACATTAAAACAAGGCATTAAGGGTGTGAAAGTAACTGTTAAAATAGGAAGCAGTGCTAAAACCTACAAAACAGAGAAATGGCCAAGTTAAAGTCAAGGTAGCTACCCTTGTTCCAAAAACCTACACTGCACTAATCAGTTTTGCAGGAAATGCCAACTACAAAGCATCTTCCAAATCCGTCAAGGTCGTAGTCAATAAGACAAAGGCAAAATTGACTGCTAAAAAGAAAACCTTTAAACGTAAAGTTAAAAACAAAAAATACTCAGTTACCTTAAAGACCAATAAGGGAAAAGTTATGAAAAAAGTCGTATTGACTTTAAAGGTTAAAGGAAAAACAATCAAAGCTAAAACCAATATTAAAGGTAAAGCAGTATTTAAGATTAAAAACTTGAAGAAAAAAGGAACTTTTACAGCGGTCATTAAATTCAAAGGAAACAAATACTACAAAAAACTAAGTAAAAAAGTAAAAATACGTGTTAAGTAGATGTTTTATTAAATCTACAATTATTTTTTTATTTTAATAATTTTTTAAATTTATTTTTTTTTTTTAATTTTTTAAAATTATTTTCTTACAATTATTATTATTATTATTTTTTTATAATTATTTTAAAAATCAACTCATTTTCATAAGCTAATCTAATCTTAAAAAAAAAAAAAACTTATTTTGTAAAATTTATATACTATCTAAATTAAAAATAACTATATAAATTTTTTAAAAAAATTAAAAAGAACCAATTTTATAAAACAAAATATTTAAAAACAATTTAAAGACATTTTAAAAATAATTTAAGTGATTTTATGTCAGATGTATTACTAAAAACCACAGGACAAATTATAGGACATTTCAATGCATATAAAGGTTCCAGACCAGCATTTCATAGGGAACATGTTGTCATTGTAAGAGGAATCAGCCGTGACAAAATAGAAATTGATGAAATGGAAGCTAAAATAGCAGAACTTGAAGGAATTCTTCATGCGAAAGAAGCAGACATCATGTCAGATGACTGTAAAGAATTTGTAGAAAAGGTAGATTCTTACATAAGGGATGCTGAAGCTGTTGATACAGCACCAGATAATGGTGGAATACTCAAAATGAAAGAACAATTGGAAGCTATGGGACTCCATGTTGAGTACAAACTCTTTTTAATGCCTAATGTAGGTGTTTTTGTAGCAATCTGGAAAGACAAATCTGGATTCGGACCATTATATGTTGAAGTAACCGCTTCTGAAAGAGGAGACGGTGACTAGATATAAAATAAAAATTCAATAGGTATCCTAATTATTAAATTAAAAATTAATCAAAAAACTGGTGAAAAATGTCTAACTTATCCAATATTGATTTTGAAAACCTTAGTCGAGATGGCTTAATAGCCATATTAGAATGCAAAAAAGAAGACATTCTAGAACTGATGAACTTAGCTAATTCAAAAAGAGAAAGCAATTTTGTCACATATTCCAAAAATGTGTTCATCCCACTTACAAAAATCTGCAGAAACGATTGCGGCTACTGTGCATTCAAACAAAGCCCAGATGATCCTAATGCAATCATATTGATGGAGAAAGAGGAAGTATTGTCCACATTAAAGGAAGCTGAAAAATATGGCTGTACAGAAGCATTGTTTACTATAGGTGAAAATGCAGATACAGAACCTGCTGTAAAGGCAAAATTAGATAAATTAGGCTATGAAAACATGGTAGATTACATTTATGACATCTGCAAAATGACTGCTGAAGAAACAGAATTACTCCCACATACAAATGCCGGAAACTTCTCATATGAAGATATGAAAAAATTAAAGCATTACAATATCTCAATGGGAATGATGCTTGAAAATTCATCAGATAGGCTAATGAACACAAAAGCACATGAAAAAAGTCCTGGAAAAGACCCTAAATTACGTATTGAAACTATAGAAAATGCTGGAAAGCTCAATATTGCATACACAACTGGAATATTGATTGGAATTGGTGAAACAAAAGAGGAAATAGGTGATTCATTGCTTAAAATAAAAGAGATTTGCGATAAGTATGGCCACATTCAAGAAGTTATCATTCAAAACTTCACCGTAAGTCCCGGAATACGAATGGAAAACCACGAAGAGCCAAGCCTTTTAGAGATGGTTAGAACCGTTGCAGCTGCTCAACTGCTTTTCGATGAAGATGTTTCAGTTCAGGTCCCACCTAATTTAAACCATGAAACAAGCCAAATATTCCTTCTCTGCGGTACCGATGACTGGGGAGGAGTATCCCCACTTAGTGAAGATTATATTAATCCATCATCTCCATGGCCAACTCTTGAAAAATTGGAAAAACTGACTAACGATGTAGGATACGAATTAAAAGAAAGATTGGCAATATATAAAAAATACATAAACGAAAAATATATAGAAAATCCAGTTTTATTGGAAAAAACAAAAAGAGCACAAGAAGAGATTGAAAATAACTAATCTCTTCAAATTTTTAATTTTTAAAAGATAAATTTATCTATTCAATTAAATATATAACACTAAAAACCACTGAAAAAAGTTTTGGTCCAGGTTTTACGAGCTGAAGGCGAGTAAAAGCTGGGAGTGAAAGCTGGGAGTAAAAGAGAGGTTATAAGAAGATTCTGCCTAATTTTAAAAGTGATTTTGGATCCGCCTTTATAATTAATCCTCTTAAAATTTTCTAATTAATCCTTGCATCCAATACTATATGCTCTACACCTGGAGCATATCTTTTAATCCTTTGAATATTTAAAACTTCAACTTCCCTCTCACCACAGTCAAAAGCAACTTGTTTCACTCTCTCGTATGGACGGGTTTCAATTAGCTTATCTGGAACGGTTTCATGATAGTGGATAATTCCACCATCCTTTACACATTCCATAGCAGACCTTAAAAAGTGATGGGTTGTCTTGACATATCCCATCAATACCCTATCTGCAAAATATTTAGGAGCCTCTACAGCACAATTCCCTAAAATAGGAACCATCCTATCATAATCTGCATTCATATTAATCTTATTCAATTCAATGTTATTTTTCAAGAAATGATAGGAATTTGGATTTATCTCAATTGAATAGATTTTCTTAGCTTGGCTATGAACACCAATTGGAATGGAAAAATAGCCGATTCCAGCAAACATATCAACTACAGTTTCACCTTCACCCACCAATTTAGCGATCCTAAGTCTCTCATTATTGTTTCCTTTAGCCCACATCACTTTAGATAGGTCCAAATTAAACAGACACCCATTTTCCTTATGAATGGTTTCGGTCTCATTTCCATATAAAAGACTTATTGTAGGCTCTCTTTTCTGCCCTTGAATCTGATTAATTTTAATGATTGATTTAACATTATGGCGAGCTACAATGGATTCCAAATTATCTTCAGAATCCTCATCAAACTTGCTGTCAACTATTAAAATATCTCCAATTTTCTTCCATTTCAAAAAATCACCAAGAAAATAATAAAAATCATATTCTTAATTCAATAATTATAATTTATTTTAATAAATAAAATATTTTTTGTAAATGACTATCTAAAATAACTCTAAAATAATTCTAAAATAAGTCTAAATAACTTCAATTAACTCCAACATACTCCTAATATAACTCAAATATAAGCTTTAAAAACTTAACGAAATCAACCATTTAATAAGAGCGTACAACTTGAAACTAAATTAAAATAAATTAAAAACATTTATATAATACAAAATTAATAATAAGAATGTAAATACATTAAAATAAATTAAAGTTATTAAAATCAATATTAATTATTTAATAGAAATATTGATTAGAATCAGGTAGTTTAAATAAAAATATAAAAAAATTAAGTTAAATTAAAAATAAAGAATATATTAATCTAAAATAAGAAAATAATCTAATATGCATAAATATAGAAACTACAATAAAATAAACAAGATGATGGGAATTATTTAGAAATTATCCAAAATAACGAAACTATTATATATAATGTATAACATAATAAGAATAGGTTAGGAAAAGAGTTATAATTTTAAGTATTAAATTAATTTTATCTATTTAAATAACTTAATGAAACCTAACGAATTCTAATTTTATAATAATAATTTCAATCATTTTCAATAGTATATTAAAAAATTTATACTTTTAGATTATATTTTATTATTTAAGATTATTTTATACTTTAAATTTAATTTTACATTATTATACGAGGTGTATTAATATGGTTGATAAAAACACTTTTGAAGGTACCACAACTGTTGGCATTACCTGTACAGATGGTGTTGTATTTGCAAGCGAAAGAAGAGCAAGTATGGGAAACCTTGTTGCTCACAAAGTAGCTGAAAAAATATTTAAAATTGATAATCATATTGCAGCAACCATTGCAGGATCTGTTGCAGATGCACAAAGCCTAATGAAAGTCATCAGTGCTGAAACTGCATTATACAGATTAAGAAATGGTAAAGATATTAGTATCGAAGCAGCTGCATCTGTAAGTTCTAACATGTTACGCTCCTCACCTGCATATGTACAAACTCTTATCGGAGGAGTAGATGACACTGGTGCATCCATTTATTCTTTAGATGCAGCAGGTGGTATGATTAAAGATACCTTCATTTCTACCGGTTCCGGTTCTACATTTGCATATGGTGTTCTTGAAGACAGATTCCATGAAGATATCACTGTAGAAGAAGCTAAAGAATTAGCTATAAGAGCTATCAAAGCAGCTACAGAAAGAGATACCTATTCTGGAAATGGATTCTTATTAGCGGAAGTTACTAAAGACGGATTCAAAATGTTAGAAAAAGAAGAAGTTGAATCTATTGTTGAAAAAATCAATAGCTAAAAAATATATACGAATTATTATTTTTTAACTTTATTTTACAACTAATTTTACATATTACAGTATAGATAGTATATGCAATAAATTAAGTAAACATCTTTTTTATGACACACAAGCTGTTTATTTAGTAAGAATATTGAATTGATTTCATAGATTATTCAATATTCTTTAATTTTTTTCATTGATCCTTTTACAAACTAGTCTATTTAATAGAATTTTTTGAAAAAACAGTTAAACAGCTTATTAAAAATTAACCAAAATTTACTTAACGAATATTTCAAGCATTATCATAAAATTTCAAGGAAATATTGATTTTATACCATATGCTAATTTTATACGTCTATTTTTCGAAGTGATAATATGGCTTCAAACATTTTAGAAGAAATCAAACAAAAAATCATGAAAAAACTACCTGATGAAGTTCAATTAGCTGATATTGAATTTGAAGGTCCTGAGGTTGTTTTATATACAAAAAACCCAGACATTGTAGCAGACAATGGGGACCTAATCAGAAACTTAGCAAAGGAACTTAGAAAAAGGATTATAATCAGATCAGACAAATCAGTTTTATTGGATTATGAGGAAACTATTAAAAAAGTACGTGAAATCGTTCCAGAAGATGCTGAAATTACCAACATTACTTTTGATGAAGTGACCAATGAAGTGATTATCGAAGCAACCAAACCTGGACTTGTAATTGGGAAATATGGAGTAACCTCTAGAGAAATCGTAAGAAAAACAGGTTGGGCTCCAAAGATCTTAAGAACTCCTCCAATCAGATCAGATATAATCGATAGAATCAGAAATACCTTAATACGTAACAGTAAGGAAAGAAAGAAAATCTTACAGACTTTAGGTGCAAGAATCCACCAAGGTGGAAAATATCCTAATGAATGGACAAGATTAACCGCAATGGGAGGATTTAAAGAGGTAGGACGTTCTTGTATGTTACTTCAAACTCCAAACAGTAGAATATTGCTTGATTGTGGAGTAAATGTAGCGGGACAAGATGAAAAAAGCTCATTCCCAATGCTTGGAGTTCCTGAGTTTTCAATTCAAGACCTTGATGCAGTTGTAGTATCCCATGCTCACTTGGACCACTGTGGATTCATACCTTATCTTTACCACTATGGATACGAAGGACCTATATACTGTACTACTGCAACAAGAGATTTGATGACCTTATTGCAATTGGATCACATTGATATTGCACATAGGGAAAACAACCCACTTCCTTTCAATATAAAGCATGTGCAAAAAATGATCAAACATACCATCACTCTGGATTATGGTGAAGTAACTGACATTTCTCCAGACATTAAATTGACATTACATAATGCTGGACACATTTTAGGTTCTGCTATGTGCCACTTCCACATTGGTGACGGAGCACATAACTTGCTTTATACTGGAGACTTCAAATACGAAAGAAGCAGATTATTGGAAGCTGCAACCACAAGATTCCCAAGAGTGGAAAGCTGTATTATGGAAAGTACCTATGGTGGACATGAGGATGTCACTCCTTCAAGAAACAATGCAGAAAAAGAATTGATGAAAACCATCTACAAAACCTTGAAACGTGGTGGAAAAGTATTGGTTCCTGTATTTGCAGTAGGAAGGGCACAAGAATTGATGATTGTGCTTGAGGAATACATGCGTCATGGAATGATTACAGAAGTGCCAATCCACCTTGACGGTATGATTTGGGAAGCAACTGCAGTGCACACTGCAAGACCAGAATACTTAAGTAAAGACTTAAGAGATCAAATTTTCCATATGGGAAGAAACCCATTTATTGCAGAATCATTCAATAAGGTTCAAAACAATGCTGAAAGAAAACAGATTGTTGAAGGAGAACCATCAATCATACTTTCAACTTCCGGTATGTTAACAGGAGGAAACTCTGTAGAGTACTTCAAATGGTTATGTGAAGATAAAAGAAACACAATTATTTTCGTAGGTTACCAATCTGAAGGATCTCTTGGTAGAAGAATCCAAAAAGGACACAAAGAGTTACCATTTGAAGATGAAACAGGTAAAACAAGAGCCTACAATGTAAAAATGGAAGTCAAAACCATTGAAGGATTCAGTGGTCACTCCAACAGAAGACAATTGATGGAATTTGCAAAAAGATTAAATCCAAGACCTGATAAGATCATTACCTGTCACGGAGACCCATATAAAGCAGTTGACTTAGCTTCAAGCATTCACAGAAGTTATAAAGTTGAGACTAAAACTCCACTTATTCTTGAAGCAACAAGACTTCAATAATCAAGAAAATTATTTAATTAATGATTAAATTTTGTTAAATTTTCATTAATTATTAAATAATAAAATATTTGATTAATGATTAAATTTCCATTAATTATTAATATAATATAAATAATAGCTAAAACAAATATTATAATGTTAGTTATTATTTAAATAATTATTATTAATTATTTAATAGCCAAATAAAAACTTTAAAAAAATTATTATTAGGTGAATTTTATGGTTACTTACTCAGAATCTGGGGTAGACATTGATTTAGAAGCATTGACTGTTTCAAAATTAGCTTCAAAATTACAGCCAACATTAGAATACAGAAATATTATAACTGATAGTGGACACTTTGCAGCATTGGTAGAACTTGGCGATAAGGCTATTGCTATGAGTACCGATGGTGTAGGAAGTAAAATATTAGTTGCAAAAATGATGGAAAAATATGACACCGTTGGAATTGACATGATTGCAATGGTAGTTAACGATATCCTTTGTGTAGGTGCAGAACCTATTGCATTGGTAGACTACTTGGCAGTTGAAGAACCAGATCCAAAAGTAGCTGAAGAAATCGCAGATGGTCTTGTTAAAGGTGCTGAAGAATCACAAATTGCAATCATTGGTGGGGAAACAGCTTCTCTTCCAGGAATTGTAAAAGACTTCGACTTAGCAGGAACTGGAATCGGTTTTGTAGACAAGGATAAAATCATTACTGGTGCAGATATTGAAGCAGGGGACATCTTAATTGGTCTTAGAAGCAGTGGTATTCACAGTAACGGTTTGAGTCTTGCAAGAAGAGCAATATTTGAAGACGGCGGATTCACTGTAGATGACAAAATGCCAAGTTCAGATACAACTATCGGAGAAGAATTATTGAAACCAACACAATTATATGTTAAAGCAATCGTAGAACTTTTAAAACATGACTTTAACATCAAAGGTCTTGCTCATATGACTGGTGGTGGAGTAAACAATCTCTCAAGACTTAAAAAAGGAATTGGTTTTGACATTACCGATTATCCTGAACCACAAGACATTTTCAAATTAATCTATGAACAAGGAGTTCCTTTAGAAGAAATGTACAAAGTTTTCAATATGGGAGTTGGATTCTGTGTAATCGCAAGCCCTGAAGAAACTGATGCTGTTGTAGAAGCATTGAATGAGAATATTGAAGCTTTCAAAGTAGGAACAGTTACTGACGAAGAAAAGATAACTGTAAAAACATTTGAAGGAACTGTAATCGAATACTAATTTAAAAAAAACATAAAATTCCAATAATAATCTAATAAATTTAAAAAAAATCTTACAAAGATATTTCAGCAATCATCAATCATAGAAAGGAGGGAAAGAATGAGGATTAGTGTTGAAAACGAAAGAAAACTTGTTAATGAAATCTTAGTCAATATAGGAGTACAAGAAGATCATGCTAAAATAATCACTGAAGCAACCTTAGACTCTGACTTAAAAGGTTTCACTTCACATGGACTTGGAAGATTCCCCCAATACATTAGAGGAATCAAAAATGGTTTTATTGAAACCAAAGGGGACTACGAAGTTGTAAAGGATGAAGATTCCATTGCACTCATTGATGGAAAAAGCTTATTTGGACAATACATAGCACATGAAGCTATGATGATGGCTATCAACAAGGCAAAGAAAACTGGTATTGCTGCAGTAGGTACCTTCAATTCAAACCACTTTGGAATTACCGGATATTACTCTGACTTAGCTATTAGAAATGATATGATCGGTATTGTAATCTGTAACACTGAACCTGGAGTAGCGCCATTAGGTGGTAAAAAAGCTATTCTTGGAACCAACCCAATAGCTATCGGTATCCCTTCTGAAACTTATATCGCTGTTGATATGGCAACTGCTGTAAGTGCTAGAGGAAAACTCTTGGAAGCAAAAAGAAAAGGTGAGGAAATCCCTCCAAACACTGCAATCGATAAGGATGGAAATCCAACAACTGATCCTGAAGCTGCATTAGAAGGTTCTATCCTTCCATTCGGTGGAGTTAAAGGATATGCTTTAAGTTTTATGATTGAAATCATGACAGGCCCTTTAGTAAATGCTACATTTGGTACTAAAGTAACCGGTACTGCAGGAGACTATAAGGAAGACTGTAACAAAGGAGACTTGTTCGTTGCTATCAACCCTGCAAAATTCGTTTCAATTGACGCATTCAAAGAGCAAGTTGAAGAATTCGTCACAGAAATCAGAGAATCCGGAAACACTTTCATCCCAGGAGATCTCGAAGTAAAAAGAATTGCTGAAAATGAGAAAAATGGTTTAGAAATAGATGAAAAGCTCTATGAAACTTTAAAAACCATTTGTGA
>CAJOMK010000025.1 GCA_905235495.1 uncultured Methanobrevibacter sp. | reverse complement strand
GCTTGGGATTCTTTTCATAATGGTTCTGAAAATATGTATTTTTTTAATGAAATATATTCTTATTTTTCCTTATTTTTCAATTATATTTCGTATAAATTGAAATTAAATTTAGGTTTTGTAATAGTTTAATTTAGTTCATTAAACAGAAGTTTTACGAAACTCAAATTTTTTTTTTTTTAATTTTCGCTCTAACTACTGAGTGCTTACTGAGTTCCTACTGAGTGATTTGGGAAAAATTTCAGTTCAAAATCTCAAAAACTGAAAATTTTTTCAACACTCTACGGTGCCTTGATTACACCCTAAACAAAAGGACAACCGTTTTTCTCACCACAACAGATCACCATCGAGAACAGGAGAGACCGAAATCTCACTTTTCTCTGAACGGTTTCCTTCAGATAGCTTAATGATTAAACCTTCTTTACCTTATTTTATTGGTATTTTTACTTCTTTTTTGGGAAAAAAGTATTACTGAGTAATACTTTTTGAAATACCACCATTACAAATGTAAAAATCATATTTAGAGAGTTTGTAGATGACTTTTGCCATCGTCATTGAAAACGATTGCTTGGACTTTTTCACTTATAATACCCTATAACTTATTTTATTAAAATCCCTTTCATCAAAATTAAATTATGAAATAATTAAATATAAAAAATATCAAAATAAAAATTATATTAGTTACAAAAAATATTAGATTAAAAATGATGATTGTGATTTAAATGGTTAAAGGAAACAAGGATAAATTTGTATTGGAATTATGCAATGATGAAAATGGGGAACCTAAAACACTTAGTGCAGAAGAAACTTTAAGGCAAATGAAAAAAGGATATAACAACGGATACTTCTATATGGAATACCCATTCTTATGGCAAGAGATGAAAAGTGATGAAGAGGATGAATTCACACATCTTGTATTGCTGAATAAAAGCAACAATGCAATTGTAAAGATATCCACACAACCTTGCTTGGCAAATACAGTTGAAGAATTAAAGGAACTTGTGGAAACCGATTTGAAATCAAAGGAATGTGACATTCAGCAATCTGGAATGGAAAACTTTGACAATTATGGAATCTGGGATGTTATCTATCTTACAAAAGAAGGATTGGAAGTGGAGCAATATGCTATCCTAAAGGACAACAACATATATTCCCTTGAATTGTACACTAAAAACAATAGGGATCAATTAGCTGTAAAGTCTTTTGTTGAAGTTATTGAAACATTTAAAATCTTAAAGCCAGTTTATAAAGTAGATGGGGATTCCTACGAAAGAATTTAATCCCTCACTTATTTTTTTTTATTTAAAAAAAAGACGTATCCTGCACTCTCAATCAGGGAAAAAACAGATTTTATCATAATTTAAAAAAAAAAATGTGAAAAATAACCCTACCTGAAAAAATAAACTCTAAAAATTCAGATAGGGTCACTAATCACAACAAAATATATCCTATGTTTTGGTTTTATTTTACAAATCTCTTTGTGCAAAAAAGAATTTTTGTAAATAAAAGGCATATGTCCCTCCCACCTGCCCAAAAACAATGAATGTTTTTCAATATGAATTTTATTTACAGTTAAATGCAAAATAATCATTCCACTAATTCTATATAGATTGAAACCAATCATTTAAAAATACACAATGTCTCATCCTTGTTCATGTCATGATAGAACTCTGCCTTGTCATCACCAAAGTCTATGACATGTATCATATCATAAATCTCTTCGCTTAGATTAGGATTTATGTCCTTCAGGATGTTTTTATGTTCATAGATTATATCCTTATTGAATTCCAAATTCTTCTCATTTTCAAACAATGCACCATAATATATTTCCGCTTCAACCAAATCCTGGAACATATGGCTTCCAAAGGATAATTCAGGCATATATCCAACTTCACTGTATGATTCTTCAAGAATTGCAGAGAAATAGCTGATATCAGCAAATACCACAGGAATTCCTAATTCAGGAGAGGATGTACCTATTCTACCAGGAACTATTAGAATTGCAGTCTTTCCATTTTCCTTGCAATAGGCATTCACATCATTGATTACATGAGAGATTGAACTTTTCTGAGCATAGGGATATTCATAATATCTATGCGGATCGACATAACAGATTGTGTTTATCTCATTCTTACGTGACATACCCATTGAAGATTCCTTGATATGGAAGAAGACGTTCTTATCTTCAGGCATTTCAATTGCTTCATTGTTTATTGAAACCTGCAGAGGTCTGCATTGCAATAGGTTTACATTGAATGAATTATCTTCTCCAACATTAACTGTATACTCTATGTCAACAGGATAATCATAAGCGGTTTCCAAGGTATCCATGATTTCCTTCATCTCATCAATGAAATCCTGATTTTTTACAAGCCCTTCACAATTGACAAAGACTATTTCAAGACGCTCACCTCTGTCACGGAACATTCTTTCAGCTTCACGATTGTGTTCAACCAGAACCTTCTTTGCATATCTTGGAATAACATCTAAACCGTCACCAACAGGAATGTCATGCAAGGAGATGTCCTTCAAATCGATTACATCAAGATAATGTTGGGAATATCTGTGCTTTTCCCTAATATCCTTCACCATTGTAACTTCAGGCTTGTCAAGATTGATTATTCTTGGATAATCCTTTTTTGTTCTGTCAACAGCCTTTGTACCGAGACCCATTACAAGTCTGAGCATTCCTTTACTGTTGTCCATATCAGGCAGTGGGGAATATGGGCTGTATGAAAATCCCACTCCTGCAGCTGTTGGGAAGAAATAGTCTCCATGATATGATCCTGAAACTCTCTGTACCAAAAGAGCCATCTGTTCATCAGTATCATCCAAACCGTTTATTTTCCTATATTCCAAAGCGGAAATGTTCATAGTGCTTGAATATACCACCTTCACCGCTTCTTCAAAGGCTGCCAAACGTTCTTCAAGACTGCCCCTATTTACACAGAAGACTGATTCATATTTTCCTGCAAATGCATTACCGTATCCATCTTCAAGGAAACTACTTGATCTGACAATAATCGGGTTTTGTCCGAAATAATCCAATATTTGTATGAATCCCTTTTTGATTTCATCGGAAAAAGTACCATTTTTAAGAGCTTCTTCCAACTCTTTTCCATACTTATAGTAACCTTCCTTGGTTCTTTGCTTTACCCTAAGATCCCATAAGTCATTTGAAACTATGTAAGTGTAAAAGAGGTCTGAACCAATGTAAAATGAATCATCAGGCTCAATATTTCTGTAAATATCAGGACGCTCCTTTTCAATAATCTTTCTTGCAAGAAGCATACCGCAAGACTTACCACCTACCAAACCAGTTCCTACACGGCGATCATAGATTGTTATGCAATCCTCAAAACTAAAGTATTCCTTTATTTTTGAAAGCATCTTCTCGTCTTTGGTCATCATCAGTTCACAAATCTTATCGCATTCGTCATCTATATTCTGACCTTCTTCATACTTCATTCTAACCTGAAGCATATATCTTTCCCAACTGTCCAAGATTTGTCCGCCTTGATGCTTATCAGAATCATTGATGGTCTTATAATATTTGCTTACTTCCTGACCATCCTGCAAAACCTTGACAAAACCGGTTCTAGGGTTGAACTTATGTCCTAAAAACATGGTCTGAGAATATCTGTTCCATACCTTTAGCGGAGAAACATAAACCTCTTCAGGATAATTGGAGTGTACATTCAGGAAGAGCTGTGTGGTTTCACGAATTTTAGCTATTGCATCAAATGAATGTCTTCCTCTTATGATTGGGAAATATGCTACAGTATCCAATTGGAATAGGAATGGGCAGGTAACCCTAAAGAAATTACCCATCATCAAATCTGTAGACCACACCGCTTGTAGGTCACTTAAGCAGTCAAATACATAGAATGCATCGAATCCTTCTTTTTCAATAATCCTATGAACTTCCAATGTAAAGGTTTCAAACTGATTGTATGGATTGACCTTATAAATCTTGATTCCATCACGTTCAATCATGCAAAACTCATTTTCATAATTATTCTCTTCAATTTCAAGCAACCTGAAGTCCTCTTCAGTCATTTCAATCAATGGATGATGATTAGCAAACCTGATGTATATCAAGTTCCTCTTATCCAATTTCGCCTGTTCGACATAAGGATTGACAAAGTAAGAGAATTCATTTAGATTTGTAACATTCCAAACTACATTATCTCCCAAACGAATATTGTCTAAAGCTTCATCAAGCCCTGGAATTCCGGATTTTATTCTATCAAATGCAGCCATAATAACATCGCCTATCTTAGTTTAATTTCTCACCATTGGTACTCCTGTTAATTGTGAAGCCTCCATAGTCAATGCAACAAGGTCTTGACGTTCAAGATTTTCTATATCAGTATTTCCTGCCTGTTGAGTCAATGAAATTACTTCCTGTGTCATTGCTTCTATATAGTTTGCCAATTGCTGACCTTTTCTTATAGGGTCCAATCTTCTTCGCAATACCCTATCCTGTGTTGCAATTCCTTTAGGACAAATACCTTCAGAACAGGACTGACAAACCTTACATCCTATGGAAATCAATGCAGATGTAGCTATATAAACAGCATCTGCACCTAAAGCAATAGCTTTTGCCACATCAGCACCAGATCTTATTCCTCCTGCAGCTACAAGACTTACTTCACTTCTTAAATTAATGTCCTTAAGAGCATCAGCAGCCTTTACAATAGCTTCTATTGTAGGAATACCTGCATGTTCTGTAACCACTTCAGGTCCAGCACCGGTTCCTCCTTGCATACCATCAACTACAATTATATCTGCACCTGCCTTAGCTGCAATCTTTACATCCTGCTCCACTCTTCCAGATGCAAATTTTACAATGATAGGTATTTTCCAATCGGTAATATCCCTTAATTGATTGATTTTCATACCTAAATCCTCAGGTCCGACAATATCCATATGTCTTGCAGGGCTTAATGCAGAGGTTCCTTCTGGAATATTCCTAACTCTAGCCACTTCTGCAGTTACCTTATGGGCAAGCAAATGTCCTCCCATACCTGATTTTGCACCTTGACCAATCTTGATTTCAACAGCTTCTGCATTGTTTAAATAGCTTGCAGAAACACCAAAACGGCCTGATGCATACTGAGCAATCAATTTGTCTGAATAATACCTCTCTTCAGGAAGCATACCCCCTTCACCAGTATTTGCAATTGACCCTACTTTACTGCTTCCAATTGCTAATGCTATTTTTGCTTCCTTACTTAATGCACCGAAAGACATTGCTCCAATCATAATCGGAGTATCAATTTCTATCGGATTTTCTGCAAACCTATCTCCAAGAACCACTGAAGTCTTGCAGGCTTCCCTATAAGAATCTATTGGCGGTCTTGAGACCTGTGCAGGCAATATGCTTAAGTCATCAAATGTTGGGATTCTTCTGGTGAGTCCACAACCTCTGACCTTATATACTCCAGTTTGACTCTTACGTTTGATTTCAACCATTGTTGAATTTGACCATACACCTCTTCCCTCATCAACGAGAGGCCTCACATATATTGCATGTGTCGGACACATCTCTTCACAGATCTTGCACCCTACACAGTTTTCCTGATGTATAGGCAATGGCTCATCATTGATTACCTCATAAACTCCATGAGGACAATTTGAATAGCAGCTATAACAGTTTTTACATGAAGATTTGTGGGGATTGTCACATAAATACCAGCAACAGCCAGGTCTATCATTGCTCTGTTTGCAAATTTCCAATTTTCTCTCTACAGTGAATGACATTAGTTTACCCCCTCATCAATGTTTTGGAGTGAATCTTCTTTCAAATCCACTAATGGTTTAAATACAGGACAGACAGAATATTTTGTTCCTCCAGATTTTACAACCTCATCAATTGCATTAGTTAGCTTTGCATAAGGTTTCCAAGCCAAATGGTCTTGTTTATCAACAATAAGCGCTTCTGTAACTATCTCATTGGACAATAAATAGTCAATTAATGTTGTAACGATTGATCCGTCCTGACCTTGTGTATGCTTTAATGATTTGACTGCCAAGACTTTCTTAAAGTCACCTATTGGTTTTGAATTGTCATTTTTCAAATCTTTAGGAATGAATGTTCTTGGACAGACTGCAAAACATGCATGACAATCCTCTGGGCATTCCCCTATCATTCTTGGTTTGGTATCATCAATTGTTATCAGATTGTGAGGGCATGCATATTCACATGCTCCACAGAGCACACATGCTCCAACATCAATGACATTTGACCTTAAATCCAAGAATGATGCTTCAGAGAACTCCTTATTGATTGACTCATCAGACTTTTCCCTTTGGTATAGTACAGGTCTTGCCAAAAATTCTCTTCTTTCTATAGTTTCAAGATTCTTGTTTATCTTTGATTCTGCAATTCTATTCAACAATCCGAATTGTGAATCTGTAAAGTCTTTTGCTTCAATGAATCTCTGTTCAATTGCTCCATTAACTATTTCCTCGCCTTTTTCAGTTCTTATTATGAGTGTTGACCAACCATCCTCAGATCCTATGGAACCTATTGAAATGTCTGAGGTTTCTGATGTCAGTTCAACACAAATGTTACAGTTTTTCCTAATAATCCTTTTTGCTACTGAAATAGGTATTTTTACTGTTTCTTTAGTTTTTAAAAGTAAAAATACAAATCCTTTCTCAATTTGGAATTTTTCAATGTCATCCATTTTCAAGTCATACTCTTTCAAGAGATTTACAAAATACTTATATGAAAAATTCTCCATACAGAATAAGCCCAATTTAACATCAATAGGGCTATCAGTAAAATGTTGAAGTTTGGATGCAGCCATAATTTCACATGGTGTTCCCACCATAGCTATTCTATGTTCACTCATTTTTTCAGCTCCTATTGCATGTTAACAATTTTCTTAAAGTTTGCATAATCCTCATCAGCCAGTTCGAAACCATATTCTGCTAAGACTTCTTGAAGTTCTTTTTGGTCTTCAGAGGTGGTCTTTTCCATAACTGCATTTTTTCCTAAGCTTTTCACATTTCCAAGAACAAAAATGGTTCCTCTCATGATGGATTCTCCAACATCCTCAGTTACATCACCAAGTATTATGAGCTTTCCACCCATCATAAGTAGACCAGTCATAAAACCGCTGTTACCCCCAATGATTACGGTTCCCCCTTTCATGATTTCTCCAGTTCTTGAACCTACATTTCCTTTAACGATTACTGTTCCACCATAGATTCCTTGTCCTGCACCGTCACCAGCTGTACCTTCAATAATCAATTCACCTTCGGTCATATTATCTCCAGCAAACCAGCCAGCATTTCCAGTAATATGTATCCTTGGCCCATGAGCCATTGTTCCAACAAAATAGCCAGCAGAACCATTGATTTCTATCTCCACATCTTCAGTTAATCCAGCGCAGATATTGTGTTTAGAATCAGGATTATCAATAATGAGTTTATCATGATATTTAGTTTGTTCCTTTATGGTACGGTTTAATTCCTTCTCTTCCATACCATTTGCATCAATTACATATTCTTTCATAGAAAAAACTCCTTATATTGTGTAAGCTCTTGTTTCCCCTGGAGCTATCTGTTCTATTTCATCTGAATCTGTGACATCGTGCAATGCCATCTCTTCTGAAGCCACTGCAAAGATTTCATCGGTTTCCACCATCACCCCCGGTCTGAGACCAAGCTTGTCCTTTGCAATTCCAATACCGTTAGGTGTTCCAACCAATATGGAAAATGGACCATCCAAATCAATTACCGCTTGATCCAATGCCTCTTCTAATTTGTAGCCTTGATTAAGCTTATCTGCCATATAATGAACAATGCACTCTGTATCGTTAAATGATTCAAAAGTGTGTCCTTTCCTTTCCAATGGATCTCTTATTTTCCAGTAATTAGTGATTTGCCCATTATGCACCACAGTAATGTCTGGTATGATGTAGCTTTGATATGGGTGTGCATGATAGCGGTCAACACCACTTTCTGTTGCAAAACGAGTATGTCCTATTCCATGTGTTCCCATTCTGCTTGGAACATCGAAACGTTCTGCAATGTCCTTGACTTTTCCTGTATCCTTAATCATTTCAAATGAATGTGAACCGTTGATGAACCTTACATTTTCCAAATCATCTATTTCATTTATACATGGTTTTAAAAGTGAAAATTCATCCAAAGCTATTTTACATTTATATATGTCGGAGCCTCCTACAGACTCGATCAATTGCTCTTCGAATATTGGACTAATTTGATTTAATAATGATTTTAAATTGTCTAATGTTCCTCTTTTTCTTTTTACTTCAATGTTTAATTGATAATAATTTTTAGGAAAATCCAAACTGCCGTAGATTGCATAACCTGCGGAATCCGGACCCCTATGCTGCAATGATTCAAGCATTGATGTCAATGCTTCTCCTACAGGGTGAGTTTTTTTATCTTTGTATATTACACCTGCTATTCCACACATTTTTCTACCTCCAATAAAATGATCGGTGAATACACGTACATATGCCAATATATACTTATCATTCTAAAAATTGCTTAAAAAATAATTCTAAAATTACATATGCCTTAAAAAAAAAGTAATTCTAAAATTACAATATGCCTTAAAAAAATAATCTAAATTTCAAAAACCATTTACTTTAATTTTGAGAGGTAGTCAAACTAAAGAAAAATCTTTAGATTGACCACCAATATTCAAAAAAGGAATAGTTTAAACGTCTAAGTATTGTTCTCTTTCATAATCGAATACTTGTATTCTGTAAGCATCCCATTCAGCTCTTTTGATGTTGTAGAATTGATTAAATACTTTATCTCCAAGAGCATTTGTAACTACATCATCTTCCTCTAATGCATGGTACGCTTCCCATAAACTTGTTGGCAAGTTATCAATGCCTCTTTGGAGGATTTCATCTTCATTTAATGCAAACAAGTTTTCCTCAGTTGGTTCACCTGGGTCAAACTTATTGTCCAAACCATCTAAACCTGCTTCAAGCAATACTGCAAATGCCAAGTATGGGTTACATGATGGGTCAGGTGACCTGCATTCGATTCTTGTACCTAATCCACGAGATGCAGGAATTCTGAGTAAAGTTGATCTGTTTTTAAATCCGTAAGCTATGTAGCAAGGTGCTTCATAACCTGGAACTAAACGTTTGTAAGAGTTAACTGTTGGGGATAAGATTGCGGATAAAGCCTGTGCATGTTTCAATAATCCTCCAATGAAGTATAATGCATCCTGTGAGATTTGGTTTTCAGTGTTTGGATTATAGAAAATGTTTTTGCCATCTTTGAATAAGCTTTGGTTACAATGCATTCCACTACCATTAATTCCCATGAATGGTTTTGGCATGAATGTTGCTTTAAATCCTAAGTTGTGAACTACCGCTTTAACAGCTTCCTTAAATGTAATTACTGCATCAGCTGTTTTTAATGCATCTGCATATTTAAAGTCCACTTCATGCTGTCCTGCTGCCACTTCGTGGTGGCTTACTTCCACATCAAAACCTAATTCCTCTAAATCAAACACGATTTCTCTTCTAATATTAGTACCTTGGTCCAATGGCTCTACATCAAAGTATTCTGCTTCATCTGCAGGTAAGTAATTTCCGTTTTCATCCTCTTTTACAATGAAGAATTCTGGTTCAGGACCCATATTGAATTGATATCCTCTTTTTTCTGCTTTTTCCAATGCTTTTTTAAGCACTCCTCTTGGGTCTCCGTCATATGGTTTTCCTTCTGTAGTGAAGACATCACATATGAATCTGCTGGTTCCTTTTGATTCAGGTCTCCATGGAATTGTTGAGAAGGTGTCGATATCTGGTTTTGCAAGTAAATCACTATCATTGATTGAAGCTAATCCTGCTATTGATGATCCGTCAAACAATAATCCGTCATTGACTATATCTTCAATATCATCAGCTTTCTTAAGAGGAACAGCCATACCTTTTGGCAATCCATGAATGTCTGATATTTGCAATTTCAAAAATTTGATATCATTTTCTTCAACAGTTTTAATTATCTTGTCTAATTTATCGTCTTTTGCTGACATCTTTTCACATCCTTTTTTGAGATATTGTCCATTCTAAAAAATGGAAAAATGGAAACCCTTTCGACTGAAAATTTTCATGATTTTCATAGTCGGAAGGAAACTTCCTTCCTATAATAATTTATCACTATTAATATATAAACATTTTGAATAAAAAATGGACAATAAAAATGAAATTAAACAAATATTTTCTAAATATTCAAGTTATTTTTAACAAATATTAGTTAAAATTGATAGTTGTTCAGTGAAAAATTAATTCAGGAAAATTTCGTAAGATAAAAATAGAAAGAAGGATAATTTACAAAAATCGATTAATTGAAGAAAAATTTTAAAAATTGAGTATTTTTTTAAAAAAAATAGGGTAGTCAGAAATAGAAAGATCAAAAAATATGCTAGTCGGCAAATAAATAAAAAAAATAATTGAGATTTACTCCCAAGTATTGAAAAGATTTTAATCAAACTTTTTCTAAAAGTTTGGAAAAGTTTTAATCAAACTTTTTCTAAAAGTTTGGATGAACTTTTTCTAAAAGTTTGAATTATAATGCTTCTTCAATTTGTTTTTCTTCAACTGGACTGTATTCATCAGTATCTTCAACACCATCTTTGATGAATAAGATTACAATAACTAAAGAGATTACACATAATGCAACCATAAACAAGGAAGTTTAACTGAAAGCGCCAACAGTAATCTTATTATGTGCTACGTAACCTCCAGTGAATACTGTAAGAAGTGTTGCGGCTACAGCAGATCCACTTGCACCGATAATTTGTCTTACAGTGTTGTTGATTGCAGTAGCGTCTTCGATATTTCCTTTTGCAACAG